>JAABTD010000100.1 GCA_011390065.1 Desulfobacteraceae bacterium | reverse complement strand
CATCGGCGAGGCCCTCATGGAGGAGCTGAAGTACGACCGGAACGGCCAGTTGCTCAACACCTCATTCGCCGAATACCTGATTCCCACCGCCGTGGAGGCCCCGGTCATCGAGATCGCGCACCTGGAAACGCCGTCGCCTTTTTCGGAAACCGGCGCCAAGGGGATGGGGGAAGCGCCCATCATCGGATCCAAGGCGGTGATTCTGACCGCCGTGGAAGACGCGCTGTCGCCCTTCGGCATCCTGGTGAACGATTCGCCGGCCTCGCCGGAACGGGTGCGGGCATGGGTGAAGAATGTCTGAACCGGGATTTTCAGGATGAAAGGATAACCAGGATTGTTGTGAACTGTGATTCATGTGACAGTTCAGGGCAAAAGGAGATAAATAGATGAAAATCACCGTTCATTATACGATCAACGGAAAAGGCGTCGATCTCGAAGTCGATGCCGGGGAGACGCTGCTGGAGGTGTTGCGCAACCGCCTGAAGCTGACCAGCGTCCATAGAAGCTGCGAAGAGGGCGAGTGCGGGGCCTGCACGGTGCTGCTAAACGGCGAACCGGTCAACAGTTGCCTGATGCTGGCCGCGGCCGCCGACGGCGCCGAAATCCTCACCACCGAGGGGTTGATGAAAGGGGACCGGCGCCACCCGATCATGGACGCCTTCGTGGATCTCCACGGCATGCAGTGCGGCTTCTGTACGCCGGGGCTGCTCATGACCGGCTACTCGCTGATCCAGAAGGCCAACGGCGGCGATCTCGACGAGGCGACCATCCGCCGCAGCATCGAGGGCAACCTCTGCCGGTGTACGGGCTACATGAACATCGTCACGGCCATCCAGGAAGCCAAAAGGCAGAAAGACGCCGGCAACTGGTGGTAACGGAAAAAGGGGGTACGCAGATCATGAACCAATTCATCGGATCCAGAGCCCTGCCGGACTTGGTCTACCACCGGCCCAACACCTTGGACGACCTGCTGGGGCTCGTCAAAGGGGTCGAAGGAGATTATCGGGTCGTGGCCGGGTGCACTGATTTTATCCCCGCCATCCGGGGTGGAAAATGGCGGTTCGCCGACGGCATCAACGTGGTGGACATCCGGGGCGTGAAATCCTTGAGCGGCATTCGCGAGGAGAACGGCGAGATCGTCCTGGGCGCCGCGACCCGACTGTCCGACATCCTGGCGTCGCCGCTCATCCGGGAGAAGGCCCCGGCGCTGGCCGACGCCGTCTCCCAGATGGCCTCGCCCCAGGTGCGGAACACGGCCACGGTGGGGGGCAATCTCTGCATGGCGTCGCCGGCGGCCGACACGGCCCCGCCGTTGCTGGTCCTGGATGCCAAGGTAACCTGGCGGACCGCCGACGGCGAGGAGACCGCGCCGCTCAACAAATTTTTCCTGGGACCGGGAACCACCGTGTTGTCGCCCCGGTCCGTTTTGACCGAAATCCGGTTTCCGGTTCCGGGCTCGGATGAAGCGGCCCGCCGGACTCGCATGGGCCAGCGGACCGCCTTTGTCTGCTCCATTATCTCGGTGGCGGTTTGGCTCAAGGGAAGTCCCGAAAACATCGAAGCGGCCCGCATCGCCATGGGCGCGGTAGCGCCGACGCCCATCCGGATCACGGTGGCCGAAGCCGCCCTGGCCGGAAAAAAGCCGGATGAAGCGACCCTCGCCGAAGCGGCCAAAACGGCGGCGGCCCACATCGCGCCCATCGACGACCTGCGTGCGTCGGCGGAGTACCGGAAATCCCTGGCCGAAACCCTGACCCGGCGGCTGTTGGCTGCCTGCGTCGAGGATTTGACGGCATATAAGAAGTCCAAAACCAAATGATTCTGAAACGATAGCATGAAAGAGCTTAGGGAAAAGACCAATGAATACGAGATCGTATTCCAGTTTTTTTCTGCTTGTTGCTGGAGATTTCTATTGACAGCTTCGCGCCCTGATAGCGTAAACTGATTTGAAAAGTTTACAGTTAATCAGGGAGAAAGAGGATGATCGTCAGAAAAGAAGTGTCTAACGCCGCCCTTGCCGACGCGCTTCAAAATATGGATGAAGGGGATCTGCAAAACATGCTCCGGTCGTATCAGGCGTACCTGGAGGCGTGTGAAGCGAAGCAGGCCGTGGAGGTAGAAAAGGATGCATCCAACCAAAGTGCCCCGAATCTGGATGAGCGCGATGAGGGCTGGTCGGAATTTTTAGAAAATATCGATCAACACGCCGTTGAAACGGGCATAAAAGATCTGGCTGCAAACCACGATCATTATCTTTATGGAACGCCGAAGCGAAAATGAGAAGCATATTTGCCGACACATCGGCTCTGATCGCCATCGGCAATAAAGATGATGGATTTCACCGGGAAGCTGTTCGCCTTCAAAAGGGGTTTCTAACATCAAAACAGCCTATCATTACGACAAGCGGCGTTATTTTGGAGTTGTTCAATACGTTCAGTCAGGCGAGATGGAAACCAATTGCGATTCAACTATTTAGATTGATCAGCCGGTCGGAGCAATGGGAATGCCTTTTGTTAGACGAATACATGCTCAGCGGCATTGAACTGTTTAAAAATAGGGCTGATAAAGACTGGAGCTTGGTGGATTGCATCAGCATATTGATCGCCCAAGAACGTCGCATAACGGACATTTTTACAACGGACCATCACTTCGAGCAGGCGGGGTTCAATATCTTGTTGAAGTAATATGATCGGCCGATTCAAAAACCGACGCCATTCACCTCTCGGTTAAGACTCGGACTCCGGCCGCACATTAATGCTCCACATTGGAGATGATTGCAAAAAGGCTAAGAGAGCCGTTGACGTTTGCAGGCGGCGGCCAGCAAAATTTTCCTCTGATCGGAAGATTTTTTGAAGGGGGAGCGGCTTAGTGAGGCGCCTCCCCCTTTGCATTGGATTCTTTCGACTCTTGACATTTTCTGGCAATTGTTTTGCTCTGGCGCGGCTATGTTCATTCGTGATATTCTATGACCTTGATCTCGCGGTCGCGCAAGAAAAAAGCCATACGTGATGCAAAAAGGAGGTTTGAATGATTATTGTAGGGGAACTCATCAACGCCAGCCGGAAGGCCATTCATGCGGCCATCGAAGGAGAGGATGCGGCGGCCATTGCCCGGGTGGCGAAGGATCAGGCGGAAAGCGGCGCCGATTACATCGATGTCAACGCCGGGATGTTCATGGGCAAGGAGGCGGAATACCTGAAATGGCTTGTGGAAACCGTCCAGTCGGCCACCGACCGCCCCTGTTGCATCGACAGCCCTGATCCGGCCGCCATCGAGGCGGGCTTGTCGGTCCACAAGGGCACGGCCATGATCAATTCCATCTCTTTGGAAAAAGACCGCTACGACAAGATGCTGCCTCTGGTGGCCGGGGCCGGCTTGAAGGTGGTGGCGCTTTGCATGAGCGACGAGGGCATGCCCGAGACCACGGAACAGCGGCTCTCCATCGCCGGCCGGCTCATCAGCAGCCTGGTCAACAATAACGTTCCCCTGGACGACATCTACGTCGATCCGCTTGTGCAGCCGGTTTCCACCAACAAAATGTACGGGGTGGAGTTTCTCGACGCCGTGGAGCGGATCATGACCACCTTTGAAGGCGTTCACACCATGTGCGGCCTGTCCAACATCTCCTACGGCCTGCCGGCCCGGAAATTCACAAACCAGACCATGATGGTCATGGCGATTGCCAAGGGGCTGGACGGCGCCATCGTCAATCCCCTGGACAAGCGGATGATGGCCTGCATCACCGCCGCCGAAACCCTGGCGGGTCGGGATGAATTCTGCATGAAGTATCTCAAGGCATACCGGGACAACGCCTTCCAATTTTAAAGGGAGAAAAACGAAAGGATTAGACGCCCTTTCCCATATAAGGCGATATGCCTGATCCATCCGAAAACAGAGACCGACCTGTTTATTCCTTCACTCAGCGGGTGCTGATCACCGCCGGAATCAGCGCCGTCGTCATTCTGCTGACGCTTCTCATCTGGCGCTCCCTGACTGTTCTGCTGATGATTTTTGCTGGCTTTCTCTTCAGCCTCATTCTCCGATGGATCAAAGATTATATCAGCCGGTACAGTCGGGCGCCCCCGATTGCGGCCCTTATCCTGGCGTTGATTCTGGTTTTGGGCATCCCCAACCTGGGGCCGGTTCTGGCCTTCATTCCGGCTTTACTGGTGGCCCTTTCAGAAGGAATGATGAAAGCGCTGTACGTTTCCATCTTCTATCTCATCGTCCAGAACATCGAGGGGAATTTCCTCACCCCCATGATTCAGCGGAAATTCATCCATGTGCCGCCGGTGCTTATTCTCTCGATTCAGGTTCTGCTCATGACGCTCATCGGATTTCTGGGCATTCTGCTGGCCATGCCGCTGCTGGCTTGCATCATGGTGCTGGTGCAGATGCTGTATGTGGAAGATGTGCTCGGCGATCGGATGGATCGGCCGGTCGATCAACTGCCATGATGAACGTTCATGGGATCTCAACGAAAAAACGACGTCCAGCTTCGGAAATGAAACAGAATAAAAAATATACGAATGTGCAAGATTGTCGGCCGCTGCCGGTTTCCCCGGCGCCCAACGCCCTGACCGAACGGATCAAGGAACTCAATTGCCTGTACGGCATTTCCAACCTGTTTGAGAATCAAGACGTATCGTTGCCCTGGATCATGCGCCGCGCGGTGGAATTGATTCCAGCCGCCTGGCAGTATCCTGAAAATGCCTGCGCGCGTATTCGCCTGGATGGCCGGGAATATGTCTCTCAAAATTTCAGGCCGACGCGCTGGCGGCAGAACACGAAAATCATCCTCAATGCCCAGCATGTTGGCGATGTGGACGTCTATTACGCTCAACCGCCTCCGGACAGCGACGGCAGTCCGTTTCTGGAAGAGGAAGACCGGTTGTTGAGAGCCATTGGAGAGCGGTTGAGCAGGGTGTTGTGGCTGAAGCGTTCCGAGGAATCGCTGAAGGAAAGCGAAGAGCGCTATCGCGTGCTGACCGAACAGGTGGCTGAAGGGGTCGCCCTGGTGCAGGATTTTCGATTTTGTTATGTAAATCCAGAATTTTGCAAAATATTTAATGTGCCTTCGGAAAAAAGCGTGCGGAATGAACCGGTGCATGGCCTTTCGACGGGCGATGCCGGTGAGATCGCCCGGTTCTATGGCGCTGTGTCGTACGGGGTCATCGATGCCAGGATCGAGGAGGTTCACCGCCTTGCCCGATCGGAAAAAACCTGCTGGATTCATGTCTGCCACAGTCCGATTGCGTTCAAAGGCCGGCCGGCGGTGCTGTCGACGTTCAAAGATATTACCGACATCAAAGAACAACAGGTGGCCGCCCAGCGCAAGGCGGATTTGTTGGACAATGAAAACCGGGTGTTGAGATCGTCATTGAAAGAGCGATATCGACTCGGAGACATTCTCGGGCGTTCGCCGGCCATGCAGGCGGTTTACGAATTGATCATCAAATCAGGGGCATCGGACGCCAGCGTCGCCGTATTCGGCGAGTCCGGTTCCGGCAAAGAACTCGTCGCTCGCGCCATACATGATCACAGCGACAGGAAAAACAAGAAATTTGTCGCGGTAAATTGCGGCGCCGTCCAGGAGTCCCTGTTCGAACGTGAATTTTTCGGCCACCGCAAAGGGGCGTTTTCCGGCGCCCATGCAGATGCGCCGGGCTACCTGGACATGGCGGATGGCGGCGCTTTGTTTCTCGATGAAGTCAGTGAATTAACCGTCAATATGCAAGCCAAGCTGCTAAGGGCCATCGAAGGCGGCGGTTACCGGCGCGTGGGCGGCACGGAAACCATCCTGGCGGATTTCCGCATGATATCGGCATCCAATGTCGCTTTAAACGATAAAGTCAGCGCCGGACAGATGCGCAAAGATTTTTTCTACCGCATCCAGGTGATACAGATTCAGTTGCCGCCGCTGCGCAGCCGAAGGGAGGATATTCCCCTGCTGGTGGAGCATTTCCTGAGCAAAATGGCGTCTTCTTCCGCCGCCCTTAGAATTCCGGGGCGCGCCATGGACCTTCTCATGGAATACGACTGGCCCGGCAACGTCCGGGAATTGCGCAATGTGCTGCAACGATACGTCACCCTCGGTCACCTCGAATTCCTGTCTCCTGATCCGTCCTGCCACATGACAGACACGGCGACGGCATTAAATCTTCGCAACGCTGTCCAACAGTTGGAAACGTCTCTCATCTCAAAAGCCTTGCACCGGGCAGGCGGGAACCGGACCCAGGCCGCTAAACTGCTGGGGATCTCCCGTCGCGCGCTTTTCCGGAAGACATCGCCAATGTGAGTGCCATAAACGCCCGCAGCGGGCGATACCGCTCAGTTCGTATAAACCCCTTTTTTATCAGTCTATTATTCTGATTTTCAGCGGCGTTATCGGGCGATATTGGCTCAACCGGCTGCATGTCGCTGCCCACCTGTCATCCCATTTTCATATTATATCAAAGAGATATATCGCATCATTCGTTTCGGCGCCTTTCTTGCTATAACTTGATGCCAGAAGAACCCACGCACGGCCATAAGCGGCCTTGCGCGGATCGATCTGAAAAAGGCGCATTCGAATGCGCTGCAATGAAGCTGTCTGGCGATGGCTTCACCGGAAGGGAGCAATGCGATGAAAAAAGAGGACCCCTTTGGCAATTTAATGGACTGGGGACGGGTTTTGGATGTTTTGGACGAACTGGCGGAAAAGGGTCAATTGGCGGAATGTCAGCGCGGTCTGATCCGGATGCTGCGATACAAGGGAAACTGGCGGCTTCGCGAAGCGGCGCTCAAGCGGGCCGAAGAGATTCAAACCCCTTCGGATGAACTGGCGCATCATGTGCTCGCTATTCTGGACGACGACAACATCTATTACGATGCCCGAATTCTTGCCGGTGAGACGCTGACCCAATTCCTGAAGAACCTCCGGGGAGATTCCAGGAGCAGGATCGACAACGAGGTGCGGGCGACGGTGGAAAAACTGAAAAGAACGCCGCAGCCCCCATTTTTCGACAAGGCGCTGGAACGGCTCTATTCAGAGGCGCATCTTCAAGGTGTTTAGCCAACAAACGATGCAACACCAACAAAAGGGAGGAAGGCCATGTTGATCGGGATACCAAAAGAAATTCTGCCGGAGGAAAAGCGGGTGGCGGCCACGCCGGAGACAGTGCGGAAATACATTGAACTCGGTTTTGATGTCGCGGTCGAATCCACGGCCGGCGATGGCATATTGATTGCCGATGATGAGTTTAAAATGGCGGGAGCCACCCTGATTTCCAGCGTAAAGGAGCTGTTGGCCGCATCTGATGTCGTCCTGAAGGTCAAACAGCCCATCTTCAACGACCAGGTGGGGATGCATGAAGTCGATATGCTGAATAAGGACAGCATCCTGATCACCTTCCTCCATCCCGCGGCGCCCGGAAACCACGAAATGGTCCGACAGCTTCGGGATAAAAACATTACCGCTTTTACCATGGACGGCATTCCGCGCATTTCCCGGGCACAGAGAATGGATGCCCTGTCTTCCATGAGCACCGTCACCGGTTATAAATCCGTGATCATGGCGGCCAATCAGATGCCGAAGTTCATTCCCATGATCGGTACGGCCATCGGCATGGTCAAGCCGGCTCAGTTTTTAGTGATCGGCGCCGGCGTTGTGGGACTTCAGGCCATCGCCACGGCCAGACGGTTGGGCGCCGTGGTCAAGGCTCTCGATATTCGGAAAGACGCCTGCACGGAAGCCGAAAGCCTGGGCGCCAAAGTGATTGAATTCGACATTCCCCAGGACATTGTCCTCGGGGAAGGCGGTTACGCAAAATCGCTGGAAAAGGAGTGGCTGGAAATCGAGCGGAACATCATGAAACCGCATCTGGAGGAAGCCGACGTGGTCATCCTCAGCGCTTTGGTGCCGGGTGAAGTCGCCCCCATCCTGCTGACCGAAGAGATGGTGTCGGTCATGAAACCCGGTTCGGTCATTATGGATATCTCGGTCGATCAGGGGGGCAATTGCCAGGTTACTGAGCCGGGCCGGTATATGCAAACCGCCGGCGTCACGGTTTGCGGGATACAAAACATCCCGGGCAGAATGGCGGTTCATGCGAGCTGGTTGTATGCGAACAATATGTATTATTATATTGAAAACCTTTTTAAAAACGGCATCGGAACCCTCGATCTGGAAGACGAGATTGTTCGGAATTCCCTCGTGGTCCATGAAGGGACCCTTTATCACCAGGGGGCTCTCAAGGCGATGCAGGGCGACGCATAACCCCAGATGCCGGGAGGCTCTCCGATGACCAATTTAATCCTGATGGCGTGCGTTTTCCTGGCGATGTTTGCCCTGGGATACGCACTCATTTCCAGGGTGCCGTCTCTTTTGCACACCCCTTTGATGTCCATGACCAACGCGGTTTCCGCTATTACGATACTGGGGGCGCTGCTGTTGTTCTCATTGCCGACCACGGTTCCGGAAAAAATACTGGGGTCGCTTGCCATTGTTTTCGCGACGTTCAACGTCGTCGGCGGTTTCGCCATTACGAACAGAATGCTGGGGCTTTTCAAAGAAAAAGGGGCCCGGCGCAACACCATCCTCTAACTGACAAGATCACGCCATGACGATACTCATTGATTTGACGGTTATTTTAGTCCTGATCGCGGGCATATGGCTGTTTCGCACCCCCCGCAGAGCGAAGTTCGGCAACCTCGCGGCTGCGGTTGCCCTGTCCTGCGCCGTGGTTCTGGTGCTGTACCGCAACGGGATCATGGATGTCGGAACCGTGGCGGCGTCGCTCCTGGCGGGCGCCGTTGCCGGCTATGCGGTGGCCCGGGCCGTGGGCATGATTCAGATTCCGGCCATGGTGGCGTTTCAAAACGGCGCTGGCGGCGCTGCCGCGCTGCTGGTGTCCCTGGTGGAATTGACCCGGGTCGGGCAGGCTCTTGACTTGGTGAGCGCCGTTTCAGGGGTGCTGGGCCTGGCGGTCGGCGCCGTGACCTTCACCGGCAGCATGATTGCCAGCGCCAAGCTGGGCGGCAAAATGCGCCAGGCCCCGCAAATATTGCCGAATCATGATGGTCTGGTTCTGATCGCCGGTGCGGCCCTGGTGATTGCCGGCATTGCGTCCCTTTATGCATCGGGATCTGCCGCCTTGTTTCTGCATCTGGTGGGGATAGCGCTGGCGGCTGCTCTGGGCATTTTGTTTGCGATGCGCGTCGGCGGCGCCGATATGCCGGTGCTGATTTCATTCTTGAATGCCATGACCGGCGTGGCCGCGGCCCTGTGCGGCATGGTGATCGGAAATCAGTTGTTGATCGCTTTCGGCGCAACGGTGGCGGCATCGGGTTCCGTCCTGACCCATTTGATGTGCAAAGCCATGAATCGCCATATCATCAGGGTCTTTTGGCCCTATTCCACCGATGAAACCGCGAAACCGGAAACGTCGGCGGGTTCCAGGGCGTCTACGGGTGATCCCGGGACCGCGTGCCCGGCGCCGCCGGATTCGGTTCAGGGTTTCGCCAAAGCGATGGACCTTATCAAATCCGCCCGGAAGGTCGTCATCATTCCGGGGTATGGAATGGCCCTGGCCAAAGCCCATCAGTCGGTTGCAGCCCTTGCCAATGCCATGACCGCCCTTGGCAAGGATGTCGTATACGCCATCCACCCGGTGGCGGGCAGGATGCCCGGCCACATGAATGTGCTGCTGGCCGAAGCGGATGTGGATTACGATATGATGTCGGAGATGGATGAGGTCAACCCCGAGTTGCATACGGCCGATCTTGTTCTGGTGATCGGCGCTTGCGATGTCGTCAATCCCGCGGCCATGGATGTCGAAGGAACCCCGATATCGGGGATGCCGATCCTCATGGCCCATAAAGCCGGAGCCGTTGTTTGCTGCAACCTGGATAAACGCCCCGGTTATTCAGGCGTTGAAAATCCGTTGTATGAGATGGACCATGCCATCCTGCTGCCGGGCGACGCGGACAAAACCGTCTCCGGGCTTTTGGCGGGTTTGACGGAGGAGACGTCTGAAAAGGCGACGGCCGAAATCCCGGTTTCCGATACCCCGGCCGGTGCGGCAAATGCGCTGGCGTCTGCTGAAAAAGTGATTATCATCCCCGGATACGGCATGGCGCTCTCGCAGGCCCAGTTCAAGGCGGTGGAACTGGCTTCGCTTTTGACAAAAAGGGGCGCCGCCGCAACATACGCGATCCATCCGGTGGCGGGCAGGATGCCCGGTCATATGAACGTCATATTGGCTGAGGCCGAGGCGGCGTACGACGATCTTATCGAGATGGACGAGGCAAACCGCCGGTTCCCGGACACGGACGTTGCGTTGGTGGTCGGAGCCTGCGACGTCGTTAACCCGGCTGCAATAGAAAGGGAAGGCACCCCGATTTCCGGGATGCCGATTCTGATGGCCCATGAGGCCGGAACCATCATCGTCTGCAATCTGGACGCAAAACCGGGGTATTCAGGCGTTCCGAACCCCCTCTACGAGAACCCCAAAACCATCATGATGCCGGGCGATGCCAGGGCGTCGTTGGCGCATCTCATTTCATCTTTGCAATCGAGAGATGATGGACCATGAGATTCCATCAGGCGGCGGCAGTATTTTGGGGTGAGCCCGTGAAAGGAGAATCGCGATGTTTGTCATTTTTTCCAATCGGCTCGGCTGCATCGGCTCCATTATCGTGTCCATCGCATTGACCCTGATCCTCATGTTTGTCCTCGGCATTCTGTGATGGCGGAGGATGGGCCGGTTCGGTCCGCCCCTATCCGCCGTCTCCTCTGTTTTGCGCGCACTTTTGCTTAGTTTTTCACCTGGATTTAGGGCGTGGACCCCATGTTCTTTCCTTGCTTTTTCGGTGTATCCTGAATCCAGCAGTGGGAAAAGGGGATTCATTGAATACAATGAATATCAGACGAACTCAAACAACCAAATGGAGGACCATCCATGCCGACTGAAATGAAAGATGAAGGCAAAGGCGGAGAAGACAGGGTGAAAGAGATGAAAAAGGAACAGCAGAAGAAGATGGAAGAGAAGGATGTAAAGAAACCGGAGGAATATCCCAAACCCGAAAAGTAGCGGGGTGAAGATGCGCCGCCCGGCGCCTGAGTCCGATCTGAGGTGACCGCGCCGTCAGGGCGGTTCAATTTAAGGGCCCCTCCCGGATGAAGAGATTTCATCGATTTGAAAGGCGGGGCCCGTTTTTTTTTGTTCAGTCGTTTCACTCAATCCCTGCCTCATTCCATCTCCCCGCTGTACACTGCAACCACCATGTCATAGTTTCCAAGACTGAAGCTGATGTATATGATAAAATCATTTCCCGGAGCAAATGGCGCAAGGCGCCCTGCGGCCCAGCCACATGCGGTGAAGCATGAGATCGGTGATGGTCTTCGCCATGACGTTCGATCCTTTGCAATAATTTCGCAGGGATCAGACGGCGGTGCTCCGCCGTTCCCGATTCATTTTCTCCAGGCCCGACAGCACATGTTCCCGGACATTCCGGATGTGCCGCGACAAAACGTCCCGGGCCGCATCGATGGCCCGGTCCTCGATTCGGACGAACAATTGCTGGTGGTCTGCGTCGGCCCGGTCCATGGATGTAGAGAAAAGTATGGAGCCGCCGTATTTTAAATAGAGGAGATCAAAAAGATTTCTAAGGGCTGCCTGCTGGACCCGGTTGCCGGAAAAAGAAGCCAGCGTGAGGTGAAACGCCATGTCCTTGACCAGCCGTTCGTGGAGGTAGACCTCCCGGGCCGCTTTGCGGTGCGCGTCCAGGGCTGCTTTCAGACGCGCCATATCAGATTCGTCGATGGATTGAAGGGTTTTTTCCAGCAGGCTCAGTTCGATGCTTTCCCGGAATTCATAGATCTCTTCCACCTCACGGATGCTGACAGGCTCAGTGGAATAACCGCGATTGGGTTCATGGCGCACCAATCCCTGGAATTCCAGCCATTTGAGGGCCTGAATCACAGGGGTTTGGCTCATCTCCAGCCGTTCGGCCAGATGCCGGTATGCGATTTTCTGGCCCGGTCCGATTTCGTTATGAAACATCATGTTGCGAATGCCCATGTAAGCCCTTCGGGTGTGACTCGTGGGCGATTTTTCTTCGGTAGATTCGTTTGGGTTGTTCATCTGTCTGGTGTGCGGCCCAATGGTAAAAAGGACAAAAAATGGCGTCGGAAGTTGATTTTAAATTTGATCACTTTTTTGATTATATTTTTCGGAAAGGATTGTCAACGACGTTCATCAGAAAAGAGAGAATGCGCAACGGGGATGCGGGATGCGGCAGGCCGGAATTGAGGGTTCCGGCCTGCTTAAAAGGGGCGTGACGCCGGCAGGGGCGGCATCGGAGCTTTATCTGTTTTTAATGTTGTCGCGAAGCTGCGCGATTTCCAGGCCCAAGCTGACGCACTGCTTTCCATCCAGGCAGAGGTTGGCGTCTTCCTCCGAGAGATAATGCTTCAGTTCCCGGCTATCCTTTTTCAGGTCCACCACAAACGATTTCTGGGCGTCGTCCCAATCGACGTCCACATCGATGCCGCATTCTCCGATATCGGGGTAGAGTGATTTTATTTTTTCACAGAGTTGTTGTTTGTCTTTCATGGCGTCCCTCCTTCTGTTTGTGGATTCATCTCATCCGGCTATTCAGCGGTCATCCAGATTCAATCAGGCTTTAATATAACACAACGACGGTTCTTCGTAAAGAAAGAGACATCAAAATATTGAAAATATGCGGTTTATTGAAAAGAAGGCTCAATCCTGCACAGCCACAAGCAAGGTGGTGAGGAATGCCGGCGGCCGCACGACCTTGCCGCCGGCGTCCAGGAAAGCATGCTTGGTGCAGCCTCTGGCGAGCAACCGGTCCCCATCCGGCCCGAGAACCCGGTAATCGAATTTGATGCCCGCCCTCACAGCGGGGTCGATGGTCGCTTCGATGGCGATGAGATCGTCATACCGGGCCGAGGAGACGAATTTGCAGAAGACTTCTGAAACCGGCAGAAAAATGCCCCGGGCTTCGATTTCGCTGTAGGTCAGCCCCAGGTGGCGGAACAATTCGGATCGGCCGATTTCAAACCACCGGAGGTAATTGGCATGGTAAGCCACCCCCATGCGGTCGGTGTCGCCGTAGATGACCCGGTAGGGCGTCCGATGGGTGATCAAAGAAAACGATCCGCCCCGCATCAGGGTTCCAGCAACCGGCTGATCCGGTCCTGGAGGCCGGCGTAGTCGCGGACAACCGGAAAATCCGGATAATCGGCAACGACGGTTTCCGGTGGATTGAAAAGGATGCCCGTATCGGCGGCGTGGAGCATGGAAATATCGTTGTAGGAATCGCCGACGGCGATGATGTCGTAGTTGAGGGCCTTTAAGGCATGGACGGTTTTTCGCTTGGCGTCGGGCTGGCGCAGATTGTAGTCGAGCACGGCCCCGTCGTCCCCGATGGTCAGGGTGTGGCAGAACAGCGTCGGCCATCCCAGTTTTTCCATGAGCGGTCCGGCGAACTGGGTATAGGTGTCCGACACGATGATTACCGGCATCCTGGATCGGAGCCAGTTGAGAAAATCCAGCGCTCCCGGAAGCGGATCCAGTGACGCGACCACTCCCTGAATATCGTCGATGGTGATCCGGTTTTCCGAAAGAATGGAAAGCCGTTTTTTCATCAGAACATTATAATCGGAAATATCCCGGGTGGTGAGCCGCAGTTCAGGTATCCCGGTTTTTTCAGCCACGCCGATCCATATTTCCGGTGTGTAAACGCCTTCCATATCTGAACAGACAATGTGCATAGGTCGTTGCTTTCTTAGGTCACGATTCTTCGTCGCCGTTTTCATCCTCGATCCGTATCAGCACCGGCGGAACGCCGACAATATCCAGGGCGGAGATCTCTGACAGGGCTGCCTTGACGTCGGCTTCCCGGGCCTGGTGGGTCATCATCACGATGGGCACGGCGCCTTCGGACTGGCGTCCTTTCTGTTGCACCGACTTGATGCTGATGCCGCGATTTCCGAGAATGCCCGAGATTTTGGACAGCACCCCGGGGCGGTCCATGGCCGCGAACCGGATGTAGTAATGCATGGTGATCTCGTCCAAAGGCATCACAGAAATGTTCCGGATCCGGTCCGGCTGGCAGCCGAAGAGGGGGATTCGGCCGGCGGCGTTGGAAAGAAGATTTCGGGCGATGTCCACCACATCCCCGACCACGGCGGAGGCCGTTGGGAGCATGCCGGCCCCGTAGCCGTAAAGCATGACGTCTCCAACGGCGTCTCCGGTCACAGTGACGGCATTGAGATTGGCGTTGACGTTGGACAGGGGGTTGGAAAAAGGGATCATGGTGGGGTGAATCCGGGCTTCCACCGCATCTTCCCGGAGCTTGCTGATGGCCAGCAGTTTGATCCGGTATCCGAACTGGCGGGCGAATGCGATGTCCATGGGGGTGATGGACGAGATGCCCTCCACGGCGATGTCGTCGAGGTTGATCGCCATGCCGTAGGCCAGGGCGTTTAAAATGGCCAGCTTGTGGGCCGTGTCGAGGCCGTCCACATCTAGTGACGGGTCCGCTTCGGCGAACCCCTCGGCCTGGGCCTGGGCCAGGGCCGTCTCGAAGGCGATGCCCTCATCGGTGATGCGGGAAAGAATGTAGTTGCAGGTACCGTTGAGGATGCCGGTCATGGCGCTGATCCGGTTGCCCACCAGGGATTCCCGCAGGGTTTTGATGATGGGCATGCAGCCGCCCACGCTGGCTTCGTAGGCCACTTCGACGCCCCGTCGGGACGCGGCCCCGAGAATCTCGTTCCCGTGGGAGGCCAGAAGGGCCTTGTTGGCGGTGACCACATGTTTGCCGTTTTCGATGGCCCGCATCATCAGATCTCTGGCCAGCGTTTTTCCGCCGATCATCTCCAGGATGATGTCGATGTCGGGATCATCCACCACCTGCCAGGCGTCGTTGATGAAGACGCCCGCCCCGAACCGAATGCCCCGGTCTGTTTCCGTGTCGATGTCGGCCACGTGTTTCAATGTCAGTCCGGCGCCCAGGCGGCTTTCAATCAGGTCCGCATGTTCCGTGAGAATTCTGGCCGCGCCCGTTCCAACGGTGCCGCAACCCAACAGGCCGATGCGTATCTCTTTCATACAGAAACTCCCTTAACTCCCTTACATGATCGTTTTGATGCCCCGAACGGCCTGGTTGATGCGCATGTTGTTTTCGATGAGGGCGAACCGGACGCAGTCGTCGCCGTACTCGCCGAAACCGAGCCCCGGAGAGACCGCCACCCCTGCTTTCCGGATCATCATTTTGGAAAATTCCACCGACCCCATGGCCCGGTATTGTTCCGGGATTTTCGCCCAGACGAACATGGTCCCCTTTGGGCTGGGAATGTCCCAGCCGACCCGCTGAAGGCCATTGATCAGCGCGTCCCGGCGGGTTTTATAGGTGTCTACGACCTGGGCCACGCAATCCTGGGGACCGTTTAAGGCGATGATGGAGGCGATCTGAATGGGCTGAAAGATGCCGTAGTCCAGATAGCTCTTGATCCGGCGCAAAGCCGCCACGGTTTCGGCATTGCCCACGCAGAACCCGACCCGCCAGCCGGGCATGTTGTAGCTTTTCGAAAGGGAATAGAATTCCACCCCCACATCCTTGGCGCCTTTGGCCTGGAGAAAACTCGGGGCCTGATATCCGTCGAAGGTCAGTTCCGCGTAGGCGAAGTCGTGGATGATCAGGATGTCGTGTTCCTTGGCGTAGTCCACCACCTTTTGGAAGAACGGCAGATCCACCACCTCGGTGGTCGGATTGTGGGGGTAGCTCAGGACCAGAACTTTAGGCCGGGGCCAGGTCTGTTTGGTGGCGTGAATGAGGTTGTCGAAGAATTCGGCGCCGGGCCCGGCCGGAATTCCCCGGACATCTCCGCCGGAGATGATGGGCGCGAAGGTGTGGATGGGATACGTCGGGTTGGGCGTAAAGACCACGTCTCCGGGCCGGATGGTCACCAGGATCAGGTGGGAGAACCCCTCCTTGACGCCGATGGTGACGATGGCTTCGGTGTCAGGGTCGATGTCCACGTCGAACTTCCGTTTGTACCAGTCGGCGATGGCCATTCGGAGCTTGGTGATGCCCATGGAGGCCGAATATCGGTGGTTGTGGTGTTTCTGGGACGCTTCCACGAGTTTATCCACGATGTGGGGCGGGGTCCCGAGATCCGGATTGCCCATGCCCAGGTCGATGATATCCTCGCCGGCGCGCCGGGCTTCCATTTTGATTTGGTTGACTTTGGCGAAAACATAGGGGGGGAGTCGATCGAGTCGGGCGAATTTTGTCATGGATGAATGGTATGCCTCGATGAATAAGATTACGGCGAATAAAATTACGGCCCGGCGGCGCAATGGCCGACAAGCCCGTCTTCCAGTTGGAACGAAAATCCAGATTTCAGAATTACTTACATCATCGCGCCCGCAATGTCAAAAAATTGTTTTGACTTTTGGCGGGGGGCAAGGTATTTTTCTCAATAATATTTTGAATTTGAATGCATGATCACTGGAACGGGAGATGAATATGTCGGAGTCCCTGACTTATGCGGACGCGGGAGTTGATATTGAAAAGGCCGGCGACCTGGTGCGCCGGTTCAAGGAGATAGCGAAACGGACCCCCCGGTCCGGCGTAATGGGGGAAATCGGCGGCTTCGGAGGTCTGTTTTCTCTGAATATCGCCAACATCGAGCGGCCGGTGCT
>JAABTD010000301.1 GCA_011390065.1 Desulfobacteraceae bacterium | reverse complement strand
CGGCTGCTGATGCCCATGATTTCCGCGGCCTGGGTTTTTGGAGGCCGAAGCCGGACGAGGCGTCGGGTCAGCAGCCGGACAGTGTCCGGTGTGTAGGATTTGTGGATTTTAACTCAATTCGGCGCCGCATGGCCCCCAACGCGCTTGCGATGGAGGCGCAGACCGTGATGACGGCCGCCTCCATTTTGAGCCTGTCCGATTTTAATATTTCTCAAAATCATGATCAATCCGTTCCTCTTCGGATGTTTCCGGTCTGATCATATCCCCTTTCATGTCCAGTGAGCAACCGCGCATTTTGTCCTCTCCTCCGACCGTTCTTTTGGAGGGGAGGGATTCCTTGGCAGCATGCACTCCTGCTGACTTTCCCTTGTTTTGCACAGCTATCGGATGATGGGGAGTCGATGTGTGGAAAGCCGGCTCTCGGATTCCGCTTCGCCCGAATTCGCCGATTTTGAAAAATTCGACAGCTGCTTTAAGATGTTGGGCCTGACTCGCCAACTCTTCCGATGTCGCTGAAATCTGCTCTGATGTGGACGCCATCTCTTCCGCGGCCGTCGTGTTTTGCTGTATGACTTGATCGAGTTGTTGAATGGCGTTGTTGATCTGATCGGCCCCGCCGCTTTGCTCGTTGCTGGCGACGCTGATTTCCTGAACCAGCTCGGCGGTTCGCTGGATATCCGGGACGAGTCGATTCAAAAGCTGCCCGGAATTTTCCGCGATTCCGACACTGGCATTGGACTTCAGAATGATTTCCCCGGCGGCCCGCTGGCTTCGTTCGGCCAGCTTCCGAACCTCCGAAGCCACAACGGCGAACCCCTTCCCGTGTTCTCCCGCCCGGGCCGCCTCCACGGCCGCGTTCAGCGCCAAAAGATCGGTTTGACGGGCGATTTCCTCGATGATGGAGATCCGACTGGCGATCTCTTTCATGGCGGACACGGTTTCAACGACGGACCGGCCGCCGGCTTCCGCATCCTCGGCCGATTTCCGGGAAATCCTTTCCGTCTGCAATGCATTGTCGGCATTTTGCCGGATATTGGAACTCATCTGCTCGATGGAAGCCGAAACCTCTTCCACGGAAGTGGCCTGCTCCGCCGCGCCCTGGGAGAGGTACTCGGCCGTGGCGTTCATCTCCTGTGAACTGTTGCTCATCTGTTCGCTGCCGGCGGCCACATTGTTCGCCGCCGCATGAATTTCCTCGATGACCTGTTTGAGCCGGACGACCATTACGTTCATGGCCTCCAACAGGTGCCCGATTTCATCCTTCCGATCCGCGTCGAGTGAAACAGTGAGGTCGCCTTCAGACAATCTCCGGGAAACGGCGATTGCCTGGGAAAGCCCCCGGTTGATGGTGGTGGATATCCAGAAAGCGACCCCGATGCCGCCGGCCAGGGCCAACAGGAAAAGTCCGACGACCAGCATCCTGGCATTCGCGTACATCTGATCGCTGTTTTCCTTGTCCTGGGCCATGCCGCGCTCGCTGTCTTCGAGAACCCGCGATAGAACGGATTCCATTTTATCAACCAATTCGGCCGCGTTTCCGGTGGACAGGTTATACGCGTTGGTGTTGCCGTTTTCGCGGCTTTTGGCGATAATCCTGGCGTTGATCTCCTGGAACTTCCCCCAATCGGTTCTGAACTTGTCGATGGCCCCCTTTTCCTCCGATCCGGCCGCTTTGTCCAGTTCGGCGATTTTAGATCGGATGTGATCCTTGTTCTCTTCGATTTTTTTGGCGAATCCGTCCATCTCCTCTACCGACTTGGCGAGAATGAGCGACTTTTCGTCCACCAGAACGCTCATCATGTTCTGGATAATGTCCAGGGAGATGAATGCCCGGTTGGCGGCCAGATCGGCTTTCCGGATGGCGGCGGTGTTGAGCCGGTCGTAGCCTTCGATGAGGTCCTGTATCCGCTGTTCCGTTGCGTCAAACAACGTCCGTCCTTTGCCAACGGTCAAATTGACCGCGCGAGAATGGTCCTTGGCGGCCAACTGGTTCACGACGGCGATGGAAAACCGTTTATACTGCTCGAAGGTTTTGGCGAATTCCAAAATGGCGCTTTTGTTCCCATCTTCGGCCAACCCCTCGAGTTGGGCCATGTCTGCTTCCACCGCGTTGATCCACTTGCCGTGTTCGGAAACAACGCCATTCGCTTCCGCGAACAGCGATGTGATTTCAAGAGCGTCGTCCGACACAAGCGATCCCGTCGTGTTTTGGGAGGGGGATGATACGGTCCCAATGCCTTCGAGAAGCGCCCGTTGCTCGCTCTCCTTGATCCTCACCATGTTCCGCAGGAGTGTGCCGGCAACCGACAACCGCTGTCCGGCAATGTCCGCCGCCGCTGCCTGCCGGGCGGCTTCGGCATTGTTCGAACCGGCCAGGAACGTCATGTGTTCCCTGGTTTTTTCGAAGGCGGATCGTCCCTCGCCTTCGGACATCAATCTGGCCTCCACATTGGAATTTTTCAGAGCGAATTCTTTTACATCCTGGTTGAATTTCAAATACGTCTTCCAAAGGGCGCTGAATTCATCGAGTACAGCTCGTTCCTCTGTACTCGACAGAGAGGAGAGTTGTCGCATCCCATCTTCCAAACGCCGCGCTGCCACATCGATGACCGCAGCGAACCCATTCATCTCCGATTCGGTATCCGCCAGAATCATATCTTTCCCGCCCCTGGAAGCAGCCAAAAGCTCTTTGTTCATCAAAGCGGCCAGTTTAACCTGAGTGGATGAACCGTCTACGATGCTGTTCAACATGTCGTTGATCCGGGATAGGTTAAAAACGGCCACGGATGACACGCCGATCATCAGGGCCAGCACAATACCGAATCCCATGGCTGTTTTCGCCTTAATCGTTAAATTCATTTTTTTTGTCCTTTCACCGCAAAAAGATTGGAAACCATTTTTTCCAGTACGGCTTTCATATCCTGAAAATCGCCGTCTACGAATGAACAGAAGCGGGGGAAGAGACGATGCCCTCGGGTGATCGTCTCTTTTTCCGCGTCCGGTAGAATCAGGACCACCTGAACTTGGGACAACAGGTCGCGGTGTTCTTCGATGAGGGCCAGTTCATCATGGGACGCCGTCAGCGCCACGACGACCCCCACGTCCTGCAAAGATTTGTTGAGCCGCGCCACCAAGCGTTCAACCCCGCAGACCGCCTCCAGTGCGCCGGCGGGGATCACGTCTTCGACAGAAGCGATGAGGCGTTCATATTGGTTGCTGAAAACGCTGGAATAAAAAAGAATTTTCATGTTTGCCGTCATACGCGGACCCTTGTCTCGCAACGATTTCATTCACCCGGCTCGGTAGATTCAATTTTCGTGCCGCGAAATATTAAAAGGAAAATTATTGAAATGATTGCCGTGTGGCCGGATCGGCGACGTTTAATGGCTTCGTCATCGCCATTTCAGCCATGTCGACGGTCATGGAAAAGGCAAGACGGAAGTTTGTTTCGCTCACCAGCGAATTGTCCCGTTTCCGGGACGGTCGTCCCGAATAGGAGACCACATTCCATGGCGCGGGAAAAGAGGAGAGATGTCGGGAAGGGGCGGTGGTTAGAAACGTCTTGTAATGCCGTGTTTCTTCAAACGGACATAGAAACGGGACCGAGACAGCCCGGAGACGCGACAGGCCGCCCCGATGTCCCCTCCGGCTTGAGACAGCAGATCGATGAGGTACCGTCGTTCATGGGCGTCCAGAAAATCCGCCAGTTTCGGAAGCAGCGCGGCGGGCTGCCGGCGGCTCGCCGGCTCATCGGCGGACCGCGTCACGGAAGCCCGCGCCACCTTCACGCGGATATGTTCGGGCAGGTGCTGGGAAAAAAGCACCGGATTGTCCCCCGCCTCCGTGACCGCGCTTTCGATGGCATGGCTCAATTCCCGAAGGTTGCCGGGCCATTGGTAAGCCTGCAGAACATCGAAAAACCCGGGGGAGAACTCCTTGGCGCACATCCCGGTGCGCCGGCAGATGGCGGCGATACAATGCCGGATCAGCTCTTCCAGGTCCTCCAGTCGATCTCTCAAGGGCGGCAAGTTCAGCGTTATGGTCCGAATTCGATGGAGAAAGTCTTCCCTGAAGGTTCCCCCGGCAACGCATTCGTCCAGGTTCCGATGGGTGGCGGAGAGGAGTCGGAAGTCGCTTCTGATCTCCGTTTTTCCGCCCAACGGCCTGAAGGTCCGTTCCTGGAGAAACCGAAGGAATGACCGCTGGACATGCAGGGGCAACTCCCCCACCTCGTCCAGAAAGAGCGTCCCGCCGTCGGCTTGCCGAATCAACCCCTCCCGATCCCGTTCGGCCCCGGTAAAGGCGCCCCGGACATGGCCGAAGAGGATGCTCTCCACAAGTTTTTCCGGCAGGGCGGCGCAGTCCACGACAACAAAGGGCTTTTGGCTTCTTGGGCTGTTGTCGTGTATGGCCCGGGCGAAGAGTTCCTTGCCGCATCCGGTTTCCCCCGTGATGAGCACGCTGACGTCCCTTGCGGCGGCCTGGATCATCCGATGAAGGCAAAGCGCCATTTTGGGGCACTTCCCGATGACGCCGTTGAACCGGACCGGGCGGTCGGAGGCGGGCAGCCTTTCCTGTTTCTCCCGAAACCGGAGGACATCCTCCAGGCTTTGTTTGAGATCTCGGATTTTTATGGGCTTTTGAACGTAGTCCCAGGCCCCGTTTCGGATGGCCAGTTCCGCGCCGCTTTCTTCCCCATAGCCGGTCATGACGATGATTTCAGGGGGCCACGGCGCTTCGCGGATCTCCCAAAGAACATCCAGGCCGTTGCCGTCGGGCATATTAACGTCGAGCAACACCACGTCGCAAGGGGAGGCCCGGGCCATGCGCACGCCATCCAGCAGCGTCTCCGCGGATTCCGTTGAATATCCCATTTCGGAAATTTTGT
>JAABTD010000099.1 GCA_011390065.1 Desulfobacteraceae bacterium | reverse complement strand
TTCATTATAAACCACGAACTGCCCCGCACCGATATGGCGCTGTTCGGCGTCCGGTGCCCTTACTGCGGAAAATCGGACCGGATCCGCGAACTCGATTCCCCCGAAAACCTTCATGGAGACCTTGCGGCCGACGACGCGGAAGTTTACTCTGATCTTTGGGGTCGCCTCAACCCGTTGTCGGACATCCTGGGAGTGTGCAAGTTTTGCCAGAACCCCCTGAGGTTGTCTTCGGATGTCTCTTGCGCCGAGGTTTTGGACGCTGATTGCCCGGCGCCTGATGCGGTATGATTGAAAACAGGAGGGGAGATTATGATCATAGAAGTCTTGGGACCGGGGTGCGCCCGGTGCGATCAACTATATGACAATGTCGTGGAGGCGGTTTCGAATTTTGATTCCAATGTCAATATAAAGATAACGAAAATAAAAGATATTAATCTGTTTGCAAAAAAGGGCGTTTTTATGACCCCGGGGCTGGTCATTGACGGCGAGGTGGTTTCAACCGGCAAGATTCTTTCCTCGGAATTAATCGGCGCCAAGATAAAGGAGAGGATGTAAGCCATGTCGGACATTACTCAAGTTTATCTGATCACCGGCTTTCTCGGATCGGGAAAAACCACTTTTTTAAACCGAATCATCCAGGTTTTTCCAAAGGACCTGAAGCTGACGCTTCTGGTCAACGAGTTCGGAGAGGTGGGCGTTGACGGCGTTCTGGTGGAGGGCGACGACATCGACTTGATGGAGATCAGCAAAGGCTCCATCTTTTGCGTTTGCGTCAAGACCGATTTCATAAAAGGCTTGTACGAACTCAACACAACGGTCAAACCCGACGTGATGATCATCGAATCCACCGGAGTGGCCAATCCAACGGACCTCAAGAGAGATCTGAAACTGCCGATTTTCAACGACCGTTTTCAGTTTAAAGAGCAGTTTTGCCTTATCGACGCCGCCCATTTTCTGGAAGCTTATGATGTTTACGCGTCTTTGGAAAAACAGATCGCTTCTTCGACGGTGTTCATTCTTAACAAAACCGATATGGCGCCCCCGGAAAGAGTTGCCGAAACCAAAGACGTCATAAGGAAATTCCATCCGGATCCGGTATTTTACGAGACCGTATACGCCGACGTCCCGCTGGACCGGTTTTTCAGCTTCGACGTCAATGATACGTCTGCCCCGGAAAAGCGGACTGGGGAAGCGATGGCCGTTATGTCGCCCGAAGAACTGGATGCCTTCATCGATGAACTTCTGGACAGCCCCGAGCTGGAAATGACCCCTCCCGATCTTCTGGTATCCGCGGCCTATCAATGGAAAGGAAAGGACCTGGAGGAGATCGAACAGATGGCCAGAGCCCTGCCGGCGTCACTGGTTCGGGCCAAAGGATTTATCCGGGAGAACGGCATCCAGCGAATCTTCAATTATGTGATGGGCGACTGGACCCTTGTGGAATCGCAGACGCCCGCCCATCGCATCACGCACCAGAACGTTGTCGTCTTCATCGGTCCCCCGGACTCCATCCAGAAGGTTGATGCTCTGACCCAGGATGGACAATGGGTCAATCTGGGCGTCTATCAGCCTTACGAAAACTGACGGCCGCTTTTTGCCAGAAGGATTATTGTAAAAAGGGAAACTGAAATGACGCCCGAAGACGCCATCGACATCATCATTGTGGGAACAGGACCAGCCGGAACCACGGCGGCGATTTACGGCCAGCGATTGGGGCTGAAAACCCTGGTGTTCGGAGATACGCCCGGCGGTAATTTATATATGGTGGAGCGCCTGAACAATTTCCCCGCCTTTGCCGACGGCATCGGCGGGACGGAATTCGGCCTCAAGCTGTTTCAGCAGGCCCAGAGCGAGGGCGCCCGGTTCGCCATGAAGCGGCTTTCCAGCGTGGGTAAATCCAACGGACGATTTGAAGCCGAGGACAGCGACGGACAGGTCCATGCGGCCGCCGCCGTCATTGTGGCCAGCGGCCGGTTTCCCAAAGGCCTCATGGAGCAGGACCATCGCCTGAAAGGGATCAATTTTTGTTCCGTGTGCGACGGCCCGCTCTACAGAAATCAACAAGCGACGCTGGCGGTGGTGGGCAGCGGCAACGCCGCCGCTCAACACGCCCTCACCCTTTCGAACATCGCCGAAAGGGTGTATCTGATCCATCGAAGCCGGAAGATGAAAATGGACGCTGCACATTCGGCGATGGTGGCCGGTCGCGAAAACATCCAGATTCTTTCCGAAACCGAAGTTATGGGATACATCGGACTGGACGCCATTGAGGCCGTCGAGGTCCGGCCGGCCGGCCAGGAACATCGGGAGATTCCCATCAGCGCCCTTTTCCTCGCCGTGGGCTGGAAACCCAACACCGACATGATCGACTTGCCCGTCGACACCACATCCCAGGGATATATCAAAACCGATGCCCGACTGATGAGTTCGGTTCCGGGACTCTTCGCCGCCGGGGATGTCCGGGACACGGATCTGCCTCAGGTCTTGACCGCCTGCGCTGACGGGGCCAGGGCCGCCAGGCATGCCGCCGGATATCTTGCGGAAACCCTTGCGGAAACCCTTGCGCAAACCCTTGCGCAAACCCTTGCGGAAAACAGGAGCCGCGGGTAAGCATGCATATTGCGGAAGGCATCATCACAGGGGCCGCCGCGGTGGGCTACACGGCGGCGGGGCTGGCCATCGTGGGAGGCGGCGCGGTCCGCATGAAAAAATTCATCGCGGACCATCCTGAAAAAAAACCGCTTCTGGGCATGGGCGGGGCGTTGATTTTCTTCATATCCCTGATCCCGATCCCGGCGTTTACCGGCACCTGTTCCCACCCCTGCGGTACCCCGTTGATCGGCATTCTGCTGGGGCCGCTGATCGGCGGCGGCCTGGCCGGGATCAGCCTGTTGCTCCAGGCCGCTTTTTTCGCCCACGGCGGGTTTGGCACATGGGGCGCCAATGTTGTCGCCCTGGGGTTTTTCGGTTGCTTTACCGGTTGGGCTGTTTTCAGGCTCGCCCGATTGATGGGATTGCCGCTATGGGCCGCGGGTTTCGCGGGCGGTTTGATCGGCGATCTCATGGTTTATGCGAGTTCGGGCTTTATTCTGGGGGCCGCGCTTTCAGGCGCCGCGACGCCCCAATATTCCTTTTCCGGTTACCTTGTCGCCATCTATGCCGCTTACCTGCCGACGCAACTGCCCATCGCGGCAGGGGAAATGCTCATCACAGGTCTGGCCCTTCAACATGCATTCAACCAGAGGCCCGAAGTGCTCGAATCCCTGGGAATCGTCACCCCTGATGGAAAACCGCGAGGCCAAAAAATTTTGGTTCTGATGCTTTTGCCGCTATCCCTGGCCCTGATGCCGGCGGTCGGCCGCGCGGCCCAGGAAGCCGGCGAACGGGTCGAAGCGGCGGAGGGCTCCCAGGAAACGAAAGACGAAGCCCGTTTCGCCGGCATGGACGAGGCGGTCAACGAACGCCTGGCCGAGGCCGCCGGTCGACCGGCCCGGAATCCCTACATCGATACCGAGAACATGGGCGACCTGTGGAACCTTTTGCTCCTTGCCGCCGGCGGCGTTTGTGGGTTTATTCTGGGGAGATGGTGGCATCTTCTCTGGGGAGACCAGCCAAAATGCGCCGGCGACGGTTAACCGCCGGGGATGAGGGGCATGGTCCGAAATGGACGGCCTCGCGGCTTGAGTCGATGGGACCCACGGGTAAAACTTGCGCTGATGGCGGCGGCCATTTCTCTCAACATTGTTGTCGCCCGCCTCGAACTCTCCCTGATTCTGTTTTTTATCGGCCTCTCGCTGGCCGCGTGGTCGCGCATTCCCTGGCGCCGGTTCGCTTTCTATTTTCTTGCCCCGGCCTGGGCCACGCTGCTGGTGTTTATCGGTTTTTCAGCAGGATTCGGCGTCTTTCCCATTTTTACCATCGGACCGGTGACCTTTTATAAGGAAGGCGTCTGGCAAGGGGTTTCAGCCGCGGCCCGGGTCGCCTGCGACATGACATGGCTGGCGGCGGTGTTCACGACGACCTCCTTTCCCGATGTCTTAACGGCTTTGAAATTTTTCCGCGTCCCCGCCGTCCTGGTGGATGCTGCGGCTATATCGTATCGCTACGGGTTTTTGCTTCTGGATGAATATGCCCGGATGAAAACCGTTGCCCGAATGAAAGGGGGGCGCCGCGGCTGGATCGCCGCATGCCGCAGCACGGGGCTGATTTTATCCCAGATCATTCTCAGATCCTATGACCGGACCGCGAGAATACAGGATGCCATGACCGCTCGAGGCGAAAACAGTCAGATCCTCCCGTCGTCGCCGAAAAGCATCGGCGGCGCCTGTCCAAACCGGTGCGACATCACCCCGTCGGGCGCCTTTGAACCCGGTCCGGTGCTGGTGTGCGACCGCGTGTCCCATGTCTATCAGGGGGGGCGGTCCCTCAAGTCAGTGTCCATGACCATTGAAAAAGGAGAGGTCGTGGTGATGTGCGGGCCCAACGGGGCCGGCAAAACAACGCTGCTGAAGGTGATATCCGGTCTGATGACGCCCTGCAGCGGCGAGGTGCGCCACTTCGGCCGCAAACTGGACCGCAAAAGCCGCAGGAACGTCTTTCGCCGGGCGGGCATTTTGTTCCAGGATCCCAACGACCAGTTGTTTTGCACCCATGTCCGGGCGGACATTGCCTATGGTCCCGCCAATTTGGGATTGACGGCTTCGGAAATCGAGCGACTGGTATGCACGGCTATGGAACTGATGGAGGTGTCTCACCTGGCGGATCGTCCCATTCATCGGCTGAGTCACGGGGAAATGAAGCGGGTGGGCCTGGCCGGCCTGATCGCCATGCGCCCCCCCTTGCTGTTGCTCGATGAACCCACCGCCAGTCTCGACCCGGCGTCCGCCCGTCATCTCATCGACATTATCCGTCACCTCAACAGCCATCACGGCTATACCCTGATCGTGGTCACCCACGACATTGATCTGGCCGCCGACATTGCAAAACGGATCATCATTCTAAATGACGGCGAGATCATGGCGGACGGGCCGCCTCGGGACATCCTCACGGACATGCGCCTTCTCCAGTCCGCCCGCCTGGAACCGCCCATTTTGACCCGGTTGTTTCAGCAATTGCCCCCCCTGGACGGCCGGCATGGGGCCATTCCCGCAACCATCGAAGAAGCTGTTCAGCGGTTGCGGCAAACGATAAGGGATTGCCGGGGCGAAGACCATGAATGAACCAGCGACCATCACCTTTGAATCCTACCGGGCGTTGCTGCGCGCCCTTTACATCGACACCGGCGACGGCGTTTTGTTTCTGGGGCGCGACGGCGTCATCATGGAGGCCAATGACCGCGTCGGCGATATATGGGAAACAGACCGCCTGGACCTGCTGGGCATGGACTGTCGCCAGCTTCTGGCGGCGTCCGACCGCCGTCACATTGATCGGGCGCTCTCAGAATTGAAAGCCGATGAATGTTTCAGCGTGGAAGGGAACGGCGTTTCAGGCGCCGGGAAACCCATCCCCCTGGATATGACCGTCAAGCGGCTCCGGCAGGGCGAACAGGATTTGTTTTGTGTTGTGATCAAGGACCTTTCCGAATACCACCTGATGCGGCGGCAATTGCAGCAGGAAAAGACGAACCGCCGGGAAATGTATGTGACCCTGCGCAATGTGATGAAAGCCTTTGAAAAGGAAAAAAGCGGTTTTGAAGGAAACATTTCCTATAAAATCGAAGCCCTGGTTCTTCCGGCGTTGCATAAGATCGAACGGGAGCCGTCGGCGGATTTAAGGAACACCTATGTGGCCCTGTTGCGGGAACAACTGATTCAGCTCACCAAGGGATTCGGCCATGAACTGGACGCCCGGTTTTTGCGCCTGACCCGCACGGAACTGAAAATCTGCCGGCTCATTCAATCCGGCAACGCCACCAAGGACATCGCCGCGGAGATGAACCTGTCCGTTGAAACGGTCCAGTCCCACCGCAAAAATATTCGTCAAAAGCTGGGGATCAAGGGCCGGAAGATCGGGCTGCATGCGGCGCTTTCCGCGGAGTCTCTTTTAAAACCGCGGACCACCTGATTGTCGATTGGGTATATAAAAATACCCATATTATCCCCATCAATCATCCTTTACACCCCTGGTCGGCGACATATATACTCCTTCTAAAGTAAATGGCATTTATTTTTTAAATTCTCGTTTGCTGGAGAAAAACTATGAAGATTACCCAAATCGCCGGCTTTTTGGGATGCGGGAAAACCACCCTGCTCCTGAAGCTTTCCAGGGCCCTGTCCGATGGCGGCAACCGAAAAATCGCGCTGGTGGTCAATGAAATCGGCGAGATCCCCGTGGACGGCAAAATCATGGAAGAAAGCGACATGCAGGTCAAGGATATCGGCGGCGGGTGCATTTGCTGCGAGGTCGCGTCCACCTTCGCCAAGACCATTTACCGGCTTTACAAGGACTTTAAACCGGACCATGTGCTGGTGGAACCCACCGGCGTCGCCGTTCCCCACCAAGTGAAGCTGGCGGCCCGGATGGGCGGGCGGGACGCCAAAATCGAGATGGGCCCGGCCATCGTGCTCTTCGACGCCACCCGCCCGGCGGAACTGCTGGATATGGACATGCTGGGGCAACTGGTGACCACCCAGGTGAAGGACGCCGATGTGATCGCCATCAGCAAGATCGACGCGGTGGAGCCGGGGGCGGTCGAGGACGCGTCAAAACGCGTTCGGGCCTATAACGCCGATGCCGAAATCGTTGCGCTTTCCGCATTCACCGATACCGGCGTCGATAGACTGGTCGAAACCATTCTCGACTGGAAGGAGGCGCGCTGATGGACGAATCCACCCCCCAAACCCCCGGATGTTACACCGAGCACGGCGTCAGTGGATACGGCGTCGCCGCCGAATTGAGCCGCAAAGAGCCGATGAACGAAGCCTTCGTCCGGGAGATGGCGGAAAAGATGATGCTCTCCATCGCCAGGGAATGCATGAGTCTGGGCGCCAAGTGCATCGGTCATATCAAGTCCCACTTGAAAACATCGGCGGGAACCATCAAAGCCGACACCATCGGCGTCGCGCACGGGTCTTATTCCACCGGCGGCCTGTCGGCGCCGGTCGACCATATCTACATCGCCATCAACAGCATCGTCCAGGGCATACCCGAAGACGCCGTCAAGGCGGCGACCCTGGAAGGGATGCATGAAGTGGCCAACCAGCGCGGGTTGACCGTGGTCAAGGAGAAAGAGCATTCCTATTTCGATGAATTCGATTTCGTGGCGTCCAAACAGGAGTATGTCGAACAGCTTAGACAGCAGCTGGACGCCGATCCAGACGAAAATGAGGAATAGTCAATGCGGGTTGTGTGCGTAGCGGGCATCCGGGGCAGCGGTAAAACCCGTTTGATCCGGGGTCTGACGGAAATATCCACCGACAAAGGCCGGCAAACGGCGGTCATTGTCAACGAGGACGGGGAAACCCCTTACGATGACGCCTTTATCCGGCGGCACGAACTGGGCGCCTTTTTCATCCGCGGCGGATGAGTGGGGTGTTCCCTGGCAGCCAGTCTGGTTGACAAGCTGAAAGAAGCCAAACGAAAGTTGGCGCCGGATGTTTTGTTTATCGAGGCGTCGGAGATGGTCACGTCCCAGGAACTCCGGAATGTTACCGCCATGGGGAAACGGGATGTTCGCTATGAGACCGGACCGCTCATAACCCTTATAAACGGCGTCGAGTTTGAATTCTTGTGGAATGAGCGGCGCCGGCTGGTATCCGACCAGGTCAACGGCGCGGATTGGGTGATCGTCAACAGAACCGAGGCCCTCGATAACGGACAACTGGCGCGCCTGCGGGAAATGCTTTCCGGTTGCGGCGATCGGCTGTTGACGGTCCAGGGGTTGGACCGGTCCGCCATCGAATCCATCGCCGCCGCCATCGGCCTGTGACGCCGCCGCCGGGTCGCGAATCAGGAATCCGTTTTTCTAAACCCAAAAACAAAAGAAGGAGACAATCATGAACTCATTGGAAAGAATCGGCACAGTCCTTCAAGGCGGCATTCCGGACCGCGTTCCCGCGGCGCCCCTGATTTGCGGCGCCTCCAGACGGGTGTACGGCGTCACCTATGAAGAATGGTCCCAGGACGGCGAAATCATGGCCAAGTCCATGATCCAGGCCCACGATCTGATCGGGTTCGACGGCATTCTGGGGCTGGTCGACCTCTCGGTGGAGGCCGCGGACCTGGGGCAGAAGATGATATACCCCATCGAGGACACGGCCCACCCCGATTATGACAACGCTTTTGTCAAAACCCCGGAAGATTACTACAAGATCGAGCCCGTGGATCCCACCAAGTCCCCGCGCATGAAAGAAGTCCTGACCTACATGGACATCCTGTGCAATGAAAAAGCCGCCACCACGGCGATCATGGGTTTCATCTATGCGCCTCTGGGCATTCTGGCCATGATGCGCGGCGCGGAGAACCTGTTCCGCGACTGCTACAAAGCCAGAGAACAGGTCATGCACGCCCAGGAGACCATCACCGGGGTGCTTATCGATTACGTCAAGGCCATGGCCAAAACCGGGGTCCACGCCATCGTCATGGACACCCTGTTTGCGTCCCAGACGATTATGCGCAAGGAGATGTGGAAAGAGATTGAAGGCCCCTACGCCAGGCGCATCGCCGACGCCATCCGCGAAAACGGCTGCATGATGATGGTCCACAACTGCGGCGGCGGCATTTATTTCGACGCCCAGATTGAAACCATGGATCCGGTGGCCATTTCCTTTGCCTATTGCCCCGACGATTGCGCCGATCTGACGGAGGCGAAAAAGAAATACGGCGATAAGGTGACCTTCTGCGGCTATATCAATCCAGCCCAGTACGCTTTTCTGGGAACCCCGGAAGACATGAAGCAGGAGTGCAAACGGCAGATCGAAGAATTGGCCGAAGGCGGCCGGTTCGTTCTGGCCACCGGCTGTGAATTTCCGCCCAACGGCTCGTTGATGAACGCCATCGCCATGATGGAGGCCGTGGAGCTTTACGGGAAATATTAGGGCGTTCGGCGTTCCGCCTTCAGGCGGCGCTTTGGCGGCCGGGCGTTTGACCGCCTAAAGGCGGAACTCCGAACCGAAAAAATCGCCGAAGGCGGAGGCGTTCTTTTCTGGAAATCGCCTAACATCCCGCCGTAGAAAGAAATTATGTCTGACCCGATGAACGCGGCAAACGCCGGCCGCAGCAAAAACGGCATTGCCATTGAAAACTATCATGTTGTCGAGGAGCCCTATTACCTGCCCTTTGGGGAAGAAATCCGGCTTTTTGAATCCGCCTACCGGCTCAAGCTGCCGGTTATGCTCAAAGGGCCCACCGGATGCGGCAAGACCCGGTTTCTGGAACACATGGCATGGAAGCTGTCCAGGCCCCTGATCACCATCGCCTGCCACGAGGATCTCACGGCCTCCGACCTGGTGGGCCGCTATCTGCTGCAGGGCGACGAGACCGTTTGGCAGGACGGCCCCTTGAGCCTCGCGGTGCGCCATGGGGCCATCTGCTACCTGGACGAAGTGGTGGAAGCCCGCAAGGACACCACCGTGGTCATCCACCCGCTCACCGACGACCGGCGCATTCTGCCCCAGGAAAAACGCGGTTTGCTGCTGGAATCCCGGCCGGAATTCCACCTGGTGATTTCCTACAATCCCGGTTACCAGAGCGTGATGAAGGATCTGAAGCATTCCACACGCCAACGGTTCGTGGCCATTGAATTCGACTACCCGACCGCTGAAAACGAGCAGGCCATCGTCATGGCGGAATCCGGCGTTGACCCGGACACCGCCGGCCGCCTGGTCCGGCTGGGCGAAATGGTCCGCAACCTGCGGCAGCATGGGCTGGAGGAAGGGGTCAGCACCCGGTTGCTGGTCTATGCGGGGAAACTGATCGCCGACGGCGTGTCCCCCGCCGACGCCTGCCGGGCGGCGGTGTCGTCCTGCATGTCCGATGATCGGGAAATGCAGGAATCCATCCAGGAGATCGTTTCAGGGGTGTTTTAATGACCGTGGACGAGGTTTATCAGGCCGTCCGGAAGGCCGCTTCCCACCTCAGACCCCGCCAGGCCGCTTTATTTGAGGCCGAGGTCAAACCCCGCCTGGAGGCCCTGGCGGACGCCGCCGGGGCCGGGGAAATCCTGGCGGGCGTCCGTCAACTGAGCCGCCTGAACTGGGCTTTGATCAAACCGTATCTGGACGTTGTCGCAGAAATGCCCCATGGAACCGATGTGATCGGTCCCTGGCGGCGGCTGGCCCATGACCTGGCCCGGCTGGACATCGACGTGGGCGTGGCGTTTTTGCAAAACACGCCGGCAACGCTGGAAAACCGAGGGGCCGCAGGCTTGCTGCCCTGGGGAGAGCTGGCGTTGGACGCCCTGTCGGTCTCGGGCGCCAAAACCGGCCTATGGAAGGCGGTGAAAGTCTATCTGGAACAGGCCGCGACCTATCAGTGCGGCTATTCCCTGTCCCGGTGGGGCTTTTTTCTGGAACAGGCCGCCCGGATCGCGGCGGTTTGCCCCCCCGCGGCTGAAGCCTTTGTCCAACTAGGCAACCGGATGTGCGTTCTGTTGACGGACGCGGAAGCCGAAAAATGGGTGGATGAAGGCTTAAGGACCGCCAAAACCGAAGCCGAATGGGTCAATTACTTCGGCGGGGCCTCCCTCAAAGCCCTGGAGACCAGGGACAGTTTGGCCACCGGCGTCGCCTTGAAAGACCGATCCAATACCCTGGCCCTGATCTGCGAGGCCGCTCTGGGCAGGCCCCTGGGCATCCGGTCCAGCACCGCCCTGATCGGTCAAAAGGAATTCACCGGCGGTTCGGCCACCGACGGCCGGGTGGTCTTTCTGCCGGATACGGCCCCGAGTTTTGATTTGTTCAAACTCATGGCCCTGCACCAGGTTATGCTGATCGACGGTCAAAGCGGCGCGCTTGTCAGCGGAATCCGGGCATCGGACCCCGTTTCCCGCCACCTGGACGCCGACCAGCGGTTGCTGGAAAAACTCCCCGGTCTGCTGAAATCCATGAAAACCGTCGCCGACGGTCGCCTTCCCGACGCCTACCCGGACGGCGCCGACAAGGGCGGGTTTGCACCGCCGCCCTGGTGGGGCGACATTCTCCCCGATCTGGTGCGCCAGACCCAAACCACCATCCACAGCCTGAAGCAAAAGGCCGCCGACGAGTGGGAAGACATCCCCGAATCGCTCATCGAAGCCCTGCTGTCCAACCTGATGGCCGAAGGGGAGCGGGAACACGACGCCCTGTGGAAGCTGTTTCGGGACATCATGGACAACATGGTGATGAGTTCCCCGGACGCCGAAGACCTGGGGCAAATGGCCAAAACCTTTTTCTATAAAGAATGGGACAAGACCCTGTCCGATTACAAGCTCGACTGGTGCCTGGTGCGCCACCGCGCCTTTTCCGACGCCCCCAACGATTTCGTGGAAGATCTCCGGAATCGGCTGGACGGGATCATCAAGCTGTTGCGCCGCCAGTTCGTCCGGCTCAAGCCGGAGCGGTTCCGGAAATACCGGGCCCAGCCCGCTGGCGACGCCCTGGACATCGACGCCCTGGTCGAGGCCATGGTGGACCGGCGCTCCGGGTCGTCCTTCTCGGAAAACGTCTATATCCGCAGGGACAAGCGCATCCGGGACGTGGCGGCCCTGTTTCTTGTGGATTTGAGCGGCTCCACGGAAGAAGAAGTCAACGGCCGCCGGGTCATCGACATCCAGAAGGACGCCATGGCCCTGATGGCCGAGGCCTTGGACGCCCTGGGCGACCCCTATGCCATCTACGGGTTCACCTCCGACGGCCGGTTCCGGGTGGACATGTTCAGCGTCAAGGAATTCAGCGAGCCCTACGACCAGGCCGCCCGGCATCGGCTGGGCAACCTGGCGCCCCTGGGCCTGACCCGGATGGGCGCGGTGGTGCGCCATGCGGCCTTCAAGCTCAATGAACTCTCCGCCGCCGTCAAGCTGATGATCATCCTGACCGACGGCCGGCCCTACGACCTGGAATACGGGAATCTGGACTACGCCATCGCCGACACGGGCAAGGCCATCCAGGAGGCGCGGCGCCAGAAAATTCATCCCTTCATCATCACATCGGATCAGAAAGGCGCGGACTATTTGAAGCTGATTTCCACCGAAACCCAGAGCATCGTGCTGCCCCGGGTGGAATCTCTGCCCACTTTGCTGCCGGCGCTCTACAAACGATTGACCTTGTGACGGCGGTCAATCCGAATAGGCGGCCCGCCGTTATCGACCTTCACCACAGGAATGCGACCATGAACGCAAAATTCGACGCACTGGCCAAAAAAGCGGTGGAACTGGGCGCCGCGGACGCTAGACTGCTGCCCGCGGACGCCATCGTGTTCGACCCTCGCTCGTTTTTAAAATGCCGTTTCGGCTGCAATCGCTATGGCCGGTTCTGGACCTGCCCGCCCAATTTGAACCTCTCGCCGGAACGGTTCATGGCGGCGTTCGAGCGATACCGGACCGCCCTCATGATCCAAAGCCCCGACCCCAAGATCAGCCAGGAAGTGACCCTGGCCATTGAAAAGGAAGCCATGCTGGCCCAAGGCTGCATGTTCGCCTTCGGTTTGGCCCTGTGCGTTCAGTGCGAAACCTGCGCGTTTCCGGAACCCTGCAATTTCCCCCATTTGGCCCGGCCTGCCATGGACGCCTATGGCGTCGATATTGGAAAGACCGTCGAGGCCCTGGGGTTTCAGGTGACTTTTGACCCGGAAGGCAAGCTGCTGCCGGCCTGGTACAGCATGGTGTTGATCGATTAGCGGGAGAAGAGGCCGAAAGATGACCGTCGGCGTGGTGTGTTGCCGGGTGCTGGAAAGCGAGATCCGGGCGTTGACCCGGCGCGCGCCGGAAACCTTCCGGATCGAAATAATGGAATGGGGGCTTCACACCAAACCGGATCGGCTCCTGGCGGCGGTTTCCGACCGAATCCGGTCCATTGAGGCCGACGTGGACGCCATTGTCTTGGGATATGGCCGGTGCCAGGCCATGGACCGGCTGCCGGATTTTTCCGTTCCGGTGTTCCGGCCCCCGGGCGAGGACTGCATCGGGGTTCTGTTGGGCCAGCAACGGTATGAAGACGAATTGATGAAAGAAGCGGGCACCTGGTTTCTGACCCCGGGTTGGACCGAGCTGGGAATGGCGTTTGTCTTCGAAGAGCTTCAACTGGAGCGCATGGCGGAAAGGGGCATCGATCCCCTGACGGCGGCGCGTCGGATGCTGGAAAATTACACCCGCGCCTTATTTATCGATCCGGGAATCGGGCCGACGGACGCTTTGCGGCCCAAGGCCCTGGAAATCGCCGAGGCATTTAATCTGAGGCTGGAAACCACCGAGGGGTCTGTTTCCCGGTTGCGGGAAACCCTGGACCGCGCCCGTCAATGATCGGCCGTTTCCGCATCGGCGCGCCATCCATGGTGTTTGGTCCCGGCACGCTGAAAAACGTCCAACGGCTGGCCGGCCTTGTGGATCATGTGGAGATTGTGCTGTTCCACACCCCGACCCTCCACAACATCCCCACCCCCGAAGAGATGGAATGCATCCGGGAGATCGCGGCCGACCGGGGCCTGTCCCTGTCGGTTCACCTGCCCACCTGCCTGGAGATCGCCTCGCCCGATCCGGACCGATGCCGGGATTCTCTGGCGATGGCCGCTTCTCTCATAACGCAGCTGCAACATCCCGCCATCCAAAATTTCATCCTCCATATTCCTTACGATCGACCGACGTTGGCGGCGGTTCCCGGCCGGTATTTTCACGCCGAAAACCGGGACGCCTTCGCCGGCTGGCTGGACCGGGCCAGGGATGGATTGCGGCGCCTCCGGGCCGCCTCGGGGTCCGGAGCGCCGCTTCTGGTGGAAAACATCAACCACAGCCCGGTTCTCATGCAATCGCTGTGGGAGGAAGGCCGGTGCGGGTTCTGCCTGGACATCGGGCATCTGCTGCTGGGCGGCGAGCCGGTTTTGCCCGTGATGGACGCCTGCCTGCCCCATATCCGGGAAATCCATCTCCACGGGGTGGTCGGATACGAGGAGCATCTGGGCCTGAACGTCCTGCCCCTGGAACGGGTCCGGCGCTGGATGGACCGATTGACCGCGGCCGATTTCAGGGGCGTGGTCAACCTGGAGATGTTCAGTCCGGCGGATCTGACCGCGTCTTTGGAAATGGTCCGGCAGGCGACGGCGGAGAGCGGTTAGGCTTTTTCTCCGTTTTCTTCTTCCTCAGGCGACATCCGGTCGAATTTGCTCCATAACTGCCCGGTTTCGCATCCCATGAGCGTGGCGGCGTTAAAATCCGACCGGGCCAAACGATAGCGCTTGAGTTTATAGCGGCAAACGCCCCGCCCAAAATAGGCGTCCCCGCAGCGCGGGTTGCAGGAAACGGCTCGGTCGAAAGCGTTGCACGCCTGAGCGTAGTTGCCGGCCTGAAACAGTTCCCGGCCCCGGTCGCACCAGTCGTCCACCGTTTTTTCTATGTCGTTTCCGTTATCCACGAGTTTTCCCCTTCCGTCATCGCGGCGTTGCACAACATCGGGCCGGGTTCCAAAATGGCCACGATCTCGGGTTTGCATCCATATTTTTCAGGCACAACCTTCAACCAGCGCTCAGACGTGATGTAGGCCTGGAGGTCTTTATCTGAATTGAAAATATACAGCGCCCCCCACTCCCCTTTTTCCGGGTTGCACCACCAGCATTTGCTGAAAAGGCCGGGCATCTCTTTGAAATGAGGGTACGAGCCTAGAAATTTCTTTCGCATCTCGGCCGTGGATTCGAGTTTTTCGGGCCGGAACACGACCCACAGGGCCTTTTTCTCCGTTGCCATTTGGCATAGTCTCCTTTTTTAGGGATTCAGAACTTCTTTCAGCAAATCCTCCTGGATAAAGCGGTCCACGAAACGGTCGATATCCGGGACCCTTATATAGCCTATTTCCGAGAGAAACTGAACGTATTCTTTTTCGCCGGCTATGTTGAGATCGTAGGTGAAGGTGACGGTTTCCATGGCCCGGCGCACCGTTTCCTCGTCCATGCCCGTCGACATCATGCCGATTTTGACGGCTTCTTCCCGGTTTTCGAGAATAAATTTCGTTGCTTCCACATGGGCTTTGAGCACCGATTTAACGGCTTCCCGGTTGTTTTTGAGAAATTCGGCGCTGGAGACCAGCACACAACAGGGATGGGCCGCCCACATCTCTGCGGAAGTCATCAGGTTTTTGCCCACGCCCATGGTGGCGGATTTGGACGGATGCGGCTCCCAGGCCACGAAAGCGTCGATCTGCCCGGTCCGGAGAGCGCCGATCATCTCCGGCGGCTTCATCACCATGATGTTGACGTTTGAGATGTCAATATTGTGGGTCGCCAGCGCCTTGCGCAGCAGAAAGTCCTGGACTGTGGAATGCCCCGGCACGGCCACGGTCCTGCCGATCAGGTCCGTGATGGTCTTGATCCGATCGTCCATTTTTTCGATGACCAGGGCGGACCCTTCGGTGTTGACCTGGGCGACCGCCACAACGTCGGCGGCCCGGTTGGCCACGGCCGTGGTGGACGGGGCCTCTCCCACATAGGCCATGTCGAGGCTTTCGGCGCCAAAGGCGCTCATGATCTCGGGCCCGGCCCGGAAGATGCCGGCCAGTTCCACCTGGACCCCGTGGCGCTCAAACAACCCCTTCTCCCGGGCCACCCAGAAGGCCAGTTGATGGATATCCGTTTGCAGCACTGCCATCCGGACCGGCGTCTTGCCCGAAGCGGCGACGGAAACCGGCGCGGCAACGGCGTACAGAGCTGCGATCATCCATATCAACAGGATTTTTGCCCTCATGATTCCTCCTCGTTTCTGATTGTTGTGGTTTCAACTTCGATGTATCGGTTCACCGTCATCCCTCCGTAGATAACGGCCCCGGGGCAGGGGACCACCAGCTTTCTGTGAAATTCGTCCCCGATCACATTGAACAGTTCGAGGCAGGCGGAACAGATTTGCCGGGTGGGGCCGATGGAATAGGGGATTTTTTCCGCTCCCTCCTGAATAAAATAGACGGGATCGAGAAAATTGGCATGGTTGGCGCATTGGTCCAGGAACAGTCGTTCGTACCGGATGCCGCGGATGCCCATCAGGGCCATCCACCTCTGAATGGCATCGGGATCATCGGCGGTGAGATCTTCCCACCGGACGGGCCGGCCCCGGAAGACGGCCGGCCGGGCAGACAGGGCTTCTCTTTCCGTCCGGTTCGGCAAAACTGTGGGTCGGAACGGGCTGGGCCGGAGAACGATCCCCGGCCGGAAGCCGTCGCCGGTGAGGTCAAAGGTGCTGATCACCAGGTGTCGCCCGGCGTAGGGAGATATCCAATACCACGAAAGCGGCTTTTTACAGAAATCGACCCGTCGCCAGGTGTCGGGGGGGACGATGGCCGCGCCGTCCCGAACCGACAACGGGGCGCAGACGGACTTGCGTTCCAGGTGAAGGGATTGCCCCTTTTCAGAAAGTCTGCGGCGCAGACGGGGGATGTCGCCTTCATCGATCCAGAAAGCATATTTGGGAAAAACTGGCACAGCCGCCTCCGCTCCGGCCGGTCAGACGGAAATGGCGTCGCCTGAAAGGACTTCGTAATAATGGTTGGCGGCCAGGCCTGCGAAAATCACCGCGCCGGGGCAGGGGACCACCAGTTTTTTCTCGAAACCTTGTCCGATGATGTTGTAAAACTCCAGGCACGCCGAGCAGAGATGACGGGTCTTATCGATGGCGTACGGGACCATCCGTTCATTTTCTTTGACGGCGTACCGGGGCGCAATAAAATTGGCGTGGT
>JAABTD010000098.1 GCA_011390065.1 Desulfobacteraceae bacterium | reverse complement strand
GACCATCGATCAGGAACTGAAGGAACAGGTCTCCCCGGATGCGCTGCGCAAAACCGCCGGCTGGGGACTCCGGGGAGAGGTGATTTTCGCGACGCCCCATGTCCTGGAGGCCGATCCGAAACTGCTGGGATATTACCGGCTTCTGCTGGGGTTCTCCCAAAAACAGTTCTATGGCGGGGCGCACGGGTTCGGCCCTTTCAAAGCCATGGAAGAGGCCGGTCGCTTGACGGCAAACAACCTTGAAGCGCTGAAAGATCTCTGCGGCGCGCTCTGCAACAGCTCAGAGCGGCTCATCGCGGGCATCCCCCGGTTATCCCATGAAATCGCCCATGAACTGACATTGTTGACCCTGGGTCCGCAACTGCGCGGCGGCGCATTGAACCTTCTGGGGAGCCAAGCGACCCGAAAAATTTTCAATCTGATCGCCTCCATCGCCGGACCCTCCATCATTGTCGGCGGGCAGCGATCCATCGAACTGAAAAACGCTGCGGGCAGAATCATGAAGGTTGAATTCGCCAGCGACCCTGATATCTGCATACGGGAAAAACTTCTCTCCGGCAAATATCGAAATCTCGTGGCCATCGAAATCAAAGGCGGTCGGGATCATTCCAACATCCACAACCGGATCGGCGAGGCGGAAAAAAGCCATCAAAAAGCCCGCAAACAGGGATACGTCGAATGCTGGACCTTGGTCGGCGTCGCGGCCTTGAACATGGCGCTGGCCGAACGGGAGTCGCCCACGACCGATAAGTTCTATCATATCAACCGCATAACGGATGGATTAACCGAAGAATTTGAAGATTTTCGGGAAAACCTGCTGTCCCGGCTGGGGGCGCGGTACCGGTAAAGGCGTCGTCTTTGAAACAAAAAAACCTGGAGCGGCGAGAGGATATCGCCGCTCCAGGTCGATAAGATCAAGGCGCCGTCAATCGGCATGGCGCTCTTCCGGTTTTTCTAAGGGATGTCCGTCGGCTCGTCGATTTCGCAACTGCCTTCCGGGCAGAAGAGATTCAGCCATGTGCCCCTCTTGGTTTCGGACTCCTTGCCCAGCGCGGGAACCGAGATGTTGCCGTCCGCGGCGACGCAGGACTTATCCGGGCAGACCATATCGATCCACACCCCGTCTTTGCCGGCGGCTTTTTCTTTTTTCTCGGGCGGAAGAGACGCGACTTCCTCGGCGCCCAACACCCGGGCATCCGGAATAAAAAATTTGAATCGTACCTTGTCCGTGTTTGCCATGGTGTAACCTCCTTTTGGTTGGGGTGGTTTTCGGCGGATCGTCTAATCAGGATAGCCGAATCGACCGAATGAAAAAATACGGAATCCACGGTATTTCTCCGTCCATGAAGCAGTAAATTCCGCAACGGCTCATTTCCTGAACGCCTCCGCCGCGATCTCATACCGTCGCATGACCTGCTGCAGGGATTGACGTTCCAGGCCGCACAGGCGGGCCGCCTGGGTGACGTTGCCCTCGGTTTTTTCCAGCAGATGGCCGATATAGGCCCCATTGAACCGTTTCAGGGTTTCTTCCTTGGCCTCTTTGTATGAGAGGGCGAAGGTCTCGTCGCTCACGCAAGGAGCGGCGGTCCCTTTTTCTTCAATCCCGATGTCCCTGGGACGGATCTCCCCGGTTTTCGAATAAAGAATTCCCTGAATGATCTTGTTTTCCAGTTCCCGGATATTGCCCTCCCACCGGCGGGTCGTCAGGAGGGTCATCAGATCCGTCGAAATGGTCTTGAGGGGTTTGTTGAGCTTGGCGCAGTGCTTTTCCAGCAGGTGATTGGCGATGAGGGGGATGTCCGACTGCCGTTCCCGAAGGGCCGGCAGTTCAATGGGAAGTACGCTCAGGCGGTAAAACAGATCTTCCCGGAACTCCCCTTTCCGGATCTTATCTTTTAAATCCTGGTTGGTGGAAGCGATGATGCGCACATCCACGGTGACGGAACGGGTGTCGCCCAGCGGCTTGATCTCTTTTTCCTGAAGGACCCGGAGCAGCTTGGCCTGAACCGCAGGACCGATGTCGCCGATCTCATCTAAAAAAATAGACCCGCCGTGGGCATCCTGGAACAGGCCGATTTTGTTTTGGGTGGCATGGGTGAACGCCCCTTTCTTGTAGCCGAACAATTCGCTTTCCAGGATCTGCTCCGGTACGGTGGGGCAGTTGACCGTCACAAACGATTGGTTCTTGCGCGGGCTCAGGGAATGGATGGCCTTGGCCGTCAGTTCCTTTCCGGTGCCCGATTCTCCGGTAATCAGCACCGTCAAATCGTTTTTGGCCACCATTCGGATGCTTTCAAACACCCGCTGCATGGCCTCGCTCTTGCCCACGATATCCTGAAATACATGGGTCTCTTCACAGGCCTCCCGGAGTCGGCGGTTCTCCTTGATCAGGGAACTCCGCTCCAGGGCTTTTTCCAGCCGGATCACCAGGGCGTCGTGGTCGAAGGGCTTGGTGATGAAATCGTGGGCCCCGTTTTTCATGGCCGCCACCGCGGTTTCAATGGATCCGTAGGCCGTCATCATCACCACGGTGAGCCCCGGCATGGTCCGCTTGATCAGATCCAGCAGTTCCAGACCGTTCATGCCGGGCATCTTGATGTCGGCCAGCACCAGATCGAAAAGTTTATGAGAAAGAATCTGCATGGCCATCTCGCCGGAAGAGGCGGTCTCCACGGTGCAGCCCAGTTCCGGCGCCAGGGTTCGTTTAAGCAATTGCAGCATATCGGGTTCGTCGTCCACGATCAGGATGGACCGGTCCATCACGTCCTCTTTTTCTCCCGGGTCGCCGCGGGCAGCCGGATCGTGAATCTGGATCCCTGGCCGGGCGCGCTCTCCACGTCGATGTCGCCGCCATGGTTTTTAATGATGCCGTAACTCACCGACAATCCCAGGCCGGTCCCTTCACCGGTGGATTTGGTGGTGAAAAACGGATCGAAAATGCGCGACAGGTTTTTCTCCTCGATGCCGTATCCCGTATCGGCCACCGTAATGGCGATCTGGTCCTCCCCAACGTCGTAGCGGGTCATCACGGAGATGGTTCCATCGGTCCCCACGGCATGACGCGCGTTCATGACCAGATTGATCAACACCTGCTTGATCTTTTTTTCGTCGGCCAGAATAGAGGGCATTTCAGCATCATAGTCGTGGTCGATGGCCACATCCCCCAGCTTGGAATGCTGGCGAATAAAATCGAGGATTTCATCAACCGTCTCAGGGATATGGATCATTTCCTTCTTGGTTTTGGAAGACCTGGCGAAGTTGAGCAGGTCTTCGACAATGGCCTTGCAGTTGCGCACATGTTTTTCAATGGTCTTCAAATCATCGTAACGCTGATTTTCTTTTTCTTCGCCGCGCATCAGAAGCTGCGTATAGCCCAGGATGATCCCCAGGGGATTGTTGATTTCATGGGCAATGCCGGCGGAAAGCTGACCGATGGAGGCCAGCCGGTCGGCCTGGGCCATCTGTTTCTCCGACCGGGCCAACGCCTCGGTCCGTTTTTCCACCAGCCGTTCCAGGTTCTGGTTCACGTAGACCAGTTTGTCGTGGGTCTCCCGGAGCGCCTGCTGGTCTTTCATAATCCCGCCGTAGATGTTCCAGATCCGTTCAAAAAAAAGGGTAATGGCGGCAACGATGGTCAGCATGAAGGTGTTGACGGACCCGCTGTATGCGGCGATCCCGCTCCAGGCCTGACGATGGCCTGAGACCAGGAGGGCCTGTTTCAGGATGTGGCCGATGGACCGGGAGACGGCAAAGGCGGCCAGGGCGGTGCAGACCCACAACAGATACGTCCAGATGAGATTGGTGGGATTGCCGCGTTTCAACTTCATGACATGGCCGATGCACAGAAACGAAAAGACGATCATGAGGATCGAGCCCGCAACGTCCACCAGCAGGATGGGCGCAGCCGTGAGAATCATGACGCCGTCTCCCCGGAGACAGCCGCGTCGGACATCAACCGGCGCAGTCCCATATAAAAAAATATCAGCGCCGGCACGCAGAAAAGATGATCCAGCTTGGCCAGATAATAGAAAGGGCGGACCCACCCCCATCCATCCACGGCTTCAAGTCTTATGCGCCAGTTGTCGATGCGCTGCACATCAATAATGGCCGTCTGTTCTTCCAGCAAATGAACGATGAATGCGTCGGCGCTCCACAGGCAAAACAGCATGGCCCCGATGCCGATGTACCGCCATCCCGGTTCCCGGGTCAGGTTCCGCGTCCTCAGCCAATAGATCAAAATCCCCATGGAGATGCAGAAAAAAACATGAGACAATTGATGGACGTAGAGCCCCTCCCGGCCTCCGTGTCCCTGGGTGGCCGCGGCGACGGCCGGGCAGATCAGAAAGGCGGCCGGGACGACTGCAAACGCGCTCCCGGATCGCCACGCACCGCGGGCAATCCAGCGGTGGCGGATCAACCGGTCCATGACGGTGACGCTGCTTCGTCTCCGGCCGGTTCGCCGGATCGGGGGGGCGTCTTTTCCCCTCTCCCGAATGCCCGTTTGATCCGGCCGTACAGCACCCGCATCAGCACATAACAGATGATAAAAGGGGCCAAAAAGTTCAGCTCGACCCCGCCGGCCCATTTCGGCAAAATAAAGGCGATGTCGCTGAAACGCATATCGAGCCAGGCGGCGGCGAAAAACGCCGGCCACAGCGCCGCCATGCCCATGGCGATCATCAGGAAAAAGGACTTGCCGTAAGCCTCGTTGGCCAGTTTGTTGATGCCCTTGTAGGCCGTCTCGTCTCCGGCCTGTTTGGCCTTCATGGACTGTTCGTGGTAATAAGCCGTCTCGTCCATTTTTTCAGCTACGGCGGATCGATTGATGCGGAAAACGATCGCCATGGTCAGTTCTCCGAGAAGGACCGACCAGAAAGCCAGTGCGCCGATGCCGGCCCACCACCCCGTCATGGGATCGTTGAAAAAGCGAAAAGGGGCGATGAGCACCGGGTCGATGGCCGTCAATAACCAGACGATTGGGTCCATTTGCTGTCCTTAGAAATCGTAAAAAGGGTCGATCCGATCCGGATGCCGAACCGGATCGACCTTTTCGCGGTTTGTTGCCTGCAATACGTCAGAACGGGGGCACCAGGCTGTATCCCAGAAAGCCCTTTGTGGTGTAGCGGATGCCCACGTAGAAGGCCAGAACGATGAAGATGATCTTCAACACCTTTTCGGGGATGAACTTGGACGTGCGCGGACCGATCATGGACCCGATGAAGATGCCGATCAGCTCCATGCCGATGAGACCCCAGGCCACCACGACGCCCTTGCCCACCATGTACGAAAAAATGGACACGATCATGCCCACCAGCACGCAAAGCGCCGAGGTGCCCGCCACCAGGAACATGGGCAGGCCGGCCACGGAGGTGAGAAACGGCACGTAGAGAAATCCGCCGCCCACGCCGAGAAACGAGGCCAGGGCCGCGATGACGATGCCGCCGATCATGGGCACATACGCCTTGAACTGGAATTCCTGGCCGAAGAAAGTGAACCGGATGTTGCCGATCAGAAAGGTCAGACCCCAGCCGATCAGCACCAGAATATAAGCGATGATTTTGGCGCCGCCGACCAGGTTGATCCAGAGAGCGGACGCCACCACCGCGGCGACTGCGACCCACATGAAGGTCCAGGACCCCTCGATGATCTTGACCCCCTGCTCCGACGTGTCGGCTTTCTCCCGGGCGGCTTTCTCGAACGCCTTGGCCGCCGCCTTGGCCGCTTTTTTGCTGGCCGAGCCCTTGGGCGTCATTTCATAAACCAGGAAAAAGCCCAGGACGAAAACGATCAGGCCAAAATAGCCGATATAGGCCTTCAGGGAGATTTTTCCGGCGGTGAGTTCCGGCACCAGCCAGGAACCGCCCACGCCGCCGATGGCCAGACAGATGCCCAGGGGCGCCACCAGCCGGCCCATCCGATAATAATTAAAAGACGAAATCATGCCGCTCAACCCCACCAGCCACTGGTTGGAAACCCGGATGGAGTCGGTGAGCAGGTTGTTGACCGGGTTGCCCTTGCCGAAGGCTTTGGCATAGTCGGCCAGTCCGAAGATGGTGATGTGTCCCACGCCGGCCATGATGCCGCCGAAGGCCCCCACGGTGGAGAAAATCCAACCCACCCAGATGGCCCAGATCAGCCCCAGGATGACATTGGGCGCCGGCGCGCCGGGAATCCCCAGAAATCCCGGCTCTTCGCCGGTCTTGATCACTTCCCGGGTCGCAGCCGCATGGGCGTCGTCCTCCAGGCTGGCCTGGATGGCCGTCTTCATCTTGTCCGACATGCCCGGGGTCGTCAGTTCCGAACCGCTCTGGGCAAACGCCAGGGCCGCAAACGACAACAGGACCATCAGGCCCGTGGCCACAAAAAAGGTTGATTTTTTCACTACACGCCTCCTTTCATGGTTAAAAAAATCCTTTTGCCAAACTGCTGATATCCGTTTACCGCACCGAAACCCGTGGACCATTCGGGATGCCGGGTACGGAACACTCCCGTCTTCACCGAATCGGGATGAGAATTTGCAATCCATGTGCCATTCAACCGTTTTGATGCGAATCACCAGACGTCTGCGACCTGTTTACCTGCCATTTCAGGTTTTTATGCGCCGCTTTCGGAACACCTTTTCTCTATGAATGTTCCCTCTGGTGGTCCCCGCCCGAAACCGCCAGGTGCAAAAGATAAATGGCGCCGGCAGCGGAAATGGGTTTCATCACATCTTTTCAAGCCATTGCCATTATGCCACAAATTCTTTGCATCGCCATATTTTTTTTGCACTTGTCTCGCCGACGCGATCCCGGGCCGGCATCCGACCGACGGTCCGGCAGGGCATCGATCCGCTATCTCCTTGAAACGAGGAATCCTTCCGACGCCGTCCGCCCCTTGACCCGGACGGCCGGCCATGGTATGGATATTGCTTTCATTTCCATGATCGAAAAACGACACCCGTGCTTGAGATATGAGAAAATATGCGAAACAGGAGAACAGCATGACCGAAAAAAAGGTATTCAGCGTATGCGGCATGTGTACGGTCCGCTGCCCCATCATGGCGGAAGTGGAAAACGGCGAAATTACCTTTCTACAGGGCAACCCTTATGCATCGGGCATCGAGGGGTCCATCTGCGCCCGCGGGGCGGCGGGCGCCGCCCTGATCAACGACCGGGAACGGCCCCAGTATCCCATGATCCGGAACGGGAAAAGGGGAGAGGGCGATTGGCGGAAGGTCACCTGGGACGAAGCCCTGGACTATGTGGCCGACAAACTGAAGGACATCTTTGCGGAACACGGCCCCCGGAGTTTGTTGTTCACCGACCGGGGCGGCCCTTTCCGGGACTTTCACCGGGCTTTCCTCAAAGGCCTCGGCACCCCCAACTACTGCAACCATGACGGCTCCTGCGCGCGAAACGTCCAGCACGCGGCCCTGTCGGTCTTCGGATTTGGCCGCAAGGGCGTGGTCTACGATCTGAAAAACGCCAAACACGTCGTTCTTCAGACCCGGAACCTGTTTGAAGCCATCAACGTCCGGGAGGTCAATGAGTTGACCGAGGCCCTGGAAAAGGGGTGCAAACTCACGGTCATCGACATCCGGTCCACCGTGTCGGCGGCCAAGGCCCACACCTTCTTCCAGGTCCGGCCCGGCACGGACTATGCGTTCAACCTGACCGTAATCCATGAAATCATCAACAGCAAGTTCTACGACGCCGATTACGTCAAACGCCATTTCAAGGACTTCAACGAACTGGAGACCTTCATCAAGCCCTATACGCCGGAATGGGCTGAAAAAGAAACCGGCATCCGGGCGGACCGGATCATTTCCTTTGTCCGGGAACTGGCCAAGGCCAAACCGGCCGTTCTGTGGCATCCGGGGTGGATGAACGCCCGCTACAAAGACTCCTTTTACATGTCCCGCACCATTTATATCATCAACGCCCTTCTGGGGTCCGTAGGGGCCAAGGGCGGCCTGCCCCTGGTCAACAAGCCCGGCGATTATGATCGCAAGGGATTGAAAAAATTCATGGACCTTTACGACAAGCCCACCGAGAAACGGGTGGACGGCGCCGGATGGAAATATCCCCATTTCGAAGCCGGCCCGGGCATGACCCATCTGGCCTACAAGGCCATCGAGAGCGAAGACCCCTACCCCATCAAGGCCTATATCGCCTACCGGCACGACCCGCTCATGGGGTTTCCTGATCCCGACCATTTGAAAAAAATCTTCGACAAGCTGGACTTCATGGTGTCGGTGACCTTCTCATGGTCCGACACGGCCTGGTATTCCGACGTGATTCTGCCCTTGTCCCCCTACCTGGAGCGACAGTGCGTCATTGCGACCAAAAACGACCTGCTCCCCTATTTTTTCATCCGGAGACAAGCGGTGGAACCCCGGTACGATACCCGGTGCGACTGGGAAATTTTTGCCGGATTGTCAAAGCGGATGGGGCTCGACAAACTGGCCTACGAGAAGGTGGAGGATGTCTGGAATTTTCAGCTTGAAGGGACCGGGGTCAGCATCGAAGATTTCGACGAAACCGGGCTGGTCCTTCTGGGGGACGAACCCAAATACCGGGATATTTCGGAGCTGAAATTCAAAAGCCCTTCGGGAAAAATCGAAATGATCAATGAAACCCTGGAAAGTCAGGGGATCCCCTCACTGAAACCCTACGAATCGCCGACGGGACCTGAAACCGGCAAATTCCGCCTCACTTTCGGCCGCTGCGGGGTTCACACCCAGGGGCATACGGTCAACAACCCCATGCTCTTCGAGCAGATGCCCGAAAACGTCCTCTGGATCAACGACAAAGAGGCGAAGAAACTCGGCATCTCGGACAACGATCTGGTGGATGTCGGCAACAACGGCTATACCGAACAGATCCGGGCCAAGGTCACCGACCAGATTCACCCTGAAGCGGTCTTCGTGGTTCACGGCTTCGGGCACCAGCTGCCGGTGGAAAGCCGGGCCTTCGGCCGCGGTCTGGCCGACAACAAGTTCATGCCCGGAGGCTGCGACATCTATGACAAAGCCGGCGGCGCCGTGGCCTTTCAGGAACATTTCGTCTCGGTAAAAAAAGCGGCGGGAAACGTCTAGCATTCGGAGGATAAAGATGAGCCATTACTACCTGCTTCAGGATACGAAAAAATGCATCGACTGCCATGCCTGCGAGGTTCAGTGCAAGGTCAACAAGGGGCTGCCCGTCGGGCCGCGGCTGTGTCAGGTCATTGCGGTGGGGCCGAAAATGGTGGCGGAATCGCCCCGGGCGTCCTACATCTTCATGCCCTGCTACCATTGTGAAAATCCCTGGTGCGTACCCGCCTGCCCCACCGGCGCCATGCAGCGGCGGACCAAAGACGGGATCGTTTTTGTCGATCAGAATTTGTGCGTGGGGTGCAAAAGCTGCATCGCCGCCTGTCCCTGGGGCGCCCCCCAGTGGAACGACGAGATCGGCAAGGTGGTCAAATGCGACTACTGCATGGACCGTATCGACCGGGGGCTCAAGCCCGCCTGCGTCACGATCTGCACCACCCACTGCCTCCACTTCGGACGAACGGATGAAATGACCCAGATCCGGCGGGAACGCCACGCCCACCAGGTGGCCTCCCTTGAACACAGCAGCCTTTAGCGGAGCAAGGAACCCAAAAAATGACCGACACGGTAAACTGCCCGGTAAGCAGGGCCGTCATCGACGTTCAGAAGACTTTCGACGCCGGCCGATTGAAAACCCCCCGGGACCGGCGCATCGTGGAAGAAATCCTGGATCTGCTCAAGGATGTGGCCCGGGGCAGGGCCGGCGGCGACCACATCCCGGCCCTTGAAACCCTTGCCGACGAGATCAGGGAAAGGGGGGTGGATGCCGCCGCCGTTCAGGCGGCCGACGACATCGTCGCCGCCCTGTCCGAATACGGCGAGGTCTTCCGCAGCCATGTGGAGACCCACAACTGCGCCACCGGCGACTGCCTGCGGCTGTCGCCGGCCCCCTGCCAGATGGCCTGCCCGGCGGGCATCGACGTGCCCACCTATGTCACCCTCATCGGCCACGGCAAGGACGCCGAGGCCATCGACGTCATCCGGAAAGACAACCCCTTTCCCTGGGTCTGCGGCCTGGTCTGCACCCGTCCCTGCGAATACATGTGCGTCCGGGGTCGGATGGATACCCCCATCTCCATCAAATTCCTCAAGGGGTTCGCCGCCGAACGGGCGTTATCCCACCGGGAGTATAAAAACCCTGAAAAGGCGCCCGACAAGGGAAAGAAGGTCGCCGTCATCGGCGCCGGCCCCGGCGGCATGACCGCCGCCTATTATCTGACCCTCAAAGGGTACGGGGTGACGGTGATGGAGGATCTGCCCATGGCCGGCGGCATGATGATGGTCGGCATCCCCCGGTACCGGCTGCCCCGGGAGGTGATCGACCGGGAGGTGGAGATGATCCGGGACCTGGGCGTCGAATTCCGGTTCAACACCCGGTTCGGCCGGGACGTCTCCATGGAATCGCTCAAGGAAGAAGGGTTTGACGCTTTTTTCTTCGCCATCGGCGCTCATCGCTCCTTTGACATGAACATCCCCGGCGAAATGGATTTTCCCGAGGTGCTCTCCTCCGTCGGCTTCCTCAAAGCGGTGGCGCTGGGGGACCGCCGCCTGCCCGGCAAACGGGTGGCGGTCATCGGCGGCGGCAATGTGGCCATCGACGCGAGATCGGAAGAGCGGTGACCGTCGCCTATCGCCGGACCCACAACGAAATGCCGGCGGATGTGGAGGAGGTGGAGCAGGCCGAAGAAGAAGGCATCCGCTTTTCTTTTCTCACCGTGCCCGTGGAAGTGGTGGGGGAAAACGGCCATGTCCGGGGACTGAAATGTTTGCGGGCCGAACTGGTCAAGCGGGAAGGCAGCGATCGGATGTCGCCCCGGCCGGTGGAAGGCAGCGATTTCATCATGGATGTGGATGCCGTCATCGTGGCCATCGGCCAGCGCGTGGATGTGGACTGCATGACCGACGGGCTGTGCGATCTCAAATGGACCCGGCGGACCACCTTTGACGTCAACATGGTGTCCATGGAAACCTCCGAGCCCGGCGTCTTTGCCGGCGGCGACGCGGTCACCGGACCCGCCACGGTGGTGGAAGCCATCGGCGCAGGGAAGCGCGCGGCCGAGGCCATTGACCGGTACCTGTCGGGTATGCCGCAACCCAAAATGCCGCCGGTGCCGGTGCGACGCCGCCGGGTCGAGCAGTTGACGGTGCCGGCGACCACCAAAATGGCCCTGAAACGCCCTGAGATGCCCTTGCTGAACCTCGACCGGCGCCGGGTCACCTTTCAACAGGTGGAACTGGGCTATTCGGAAAACCAGGTCCGGGAAGAAGCCCGGCGTTGCCTCCGTTGCGATGTCTGCATGCGGTGCGGCAAATGCGTGGAGGTCTGCCGGGACAAGATGGGTGTGGACGCCCTCCAGCTCGGCTATCTCGACTTCGACCACCCCGTGGCAACCGATTTCCGGCACACCGAAGATGTCTGCATCCTCTGCGGGGCCTGCGCCACCAACTGCCCCAATGACGCCATGCGAATCGCGGATGTAGACGGCGAGCGGATACTGTCGCTTTGCGGCACGATCCTCAATCGGCAGAAGCTCCAGTATTGCAGGGAATGCGGCGCGGTTCTGGGCCCGGCCAAATACCTCGACTTCGTCAGAAACCGAACCCGCAACATGACCCGGTTGACCGGCGACCGGGACCTGTGCGAAAAAGGCGCGCGCCAGAAAGAGGCGGCGAAGCTGCAGACCGAAGGCGCCGTTCCGGGAGGACCGGGAACGCAGCCCACGCGTCGATAGCGCCGGCCGAAAAAATCGCTTGCCCCTGAACCTTGGGGCAATGTACATTGCATTAATGCCGATTGCCGGGGGATCGCGCCCTGTTTGAAACCGGAAAAGGGCCAGAAAAGGAGAGACGCCATGCCATCGTTTCGAAGAGGCCAGAAGGTCGAGATTTTTCAGAAATCCCAGGATGAAAGCTGGGATCCTTACATGAACGAATACATCGGCCGCCACGGCATCGTGGTCGACCCGGATACGTCCATCAACGACCCCGACGCGCTGGTGGAAGTGAGCATCGAAGGCAAGGGAACCCATCGCCTTCCCCAGGATTGCCTCAAGATATTGGAGTAGCCGCCATGACCATTTCTATCTTCATCGACGGCAACGAAGAAACCGTCGAAAAGGGGGAATATCTTCTGACCGCTTTGCGGCGACTGGGCAAACGGGCGCCGGCGCTCTGTTATCATCCCGCCCTGAAAAAACCGGTGGGGGCCTGCCGGCTGTGCGCCGTGGAGATCCAGACCGGCGACAAACCGGTCAAGATCCAGCGGGCCTGCATCGTTAAAACCAAACCGGGGATGCAGGTGGTCACAAATAGCGAGGAAGTCCGGGCGGCCCAGAGCCGGGCCATGAACGCGCTGCTGGCCTATGCCCCCAATTCCCCGGCCCTGTTCAACCTCGCCCGGGAATTCGGTTTGGATACCCAACCGCCGCCGGACGGGTGCATCCGTTGCCACCTCTGCTACCGGGTCTGCGCGGACCTGGTCGGCGCCAATGCCCTGAAACTGGAACACCGGGAGGGGCGATCCTATATCGTCCCCGCGCCGGGCCATTGCATCGGCTGCGGCACCTGCGCCAACATCTGCCCCACGGACGCCATCAGGATCACGGACCATGACAATGTCCGGACCATCTCCATCCGGGACGAAATCATCGGCCAACATCCACTGGAACGATGCGAAGGCTGCGGAAAGATGTACGCCACCCCCAAGTTCCTGACCCATATCGAACAGCGGACCCTCCCCGTCCACCCCGACGTCAAGGAACACCACCACTACTGCCCCACCTGCGCCAAGCTCTTTTCGAATCGGGTCCGACGGCTGTCATAGGGGTCACGCAAAAGAGCCCCGGCCAATGACCGGGGCTCTTGATTTCATCCTGTCAATTCAGGTCGAAAAGGGTCTACTCCCCATACTTGAAGGAAAGATTCACCCGCGCCCGGAAGGCGGCCACCTTGCCGTTTTCGACGCGCATGTCCAGCTTGTTGATTTCGGCGATCCTGAGGTTTTTCAGGGATTCCCCGGCTTTTTCCACCGCGTTCCGCGCGGCCTCTTCCCAGGAACCCGGACTCGATCCCACCAGTTCGATCACTTTGTAAACACTGTCAGACATTGATTTATCTCCTTTCGCTTTGGGGGTTGATGGTTTCACTTTATTCTGCCTACTATACCAGAGCCTGTCGGGATTGAAATAAGGTCATCTGTGTATTTTCAGACAAAATATCCCTCAATCCACCCTGCTCCCGCCGGCCTCGCAGGACCGGCCGCCCGGCCGACAACTCGCTCCGCATTCCAGGGAAACAAACCGGCTTTCCAGCTGGAGGGTCACATGGGCGATGTTGAACGCTTCCTGAAGATCCCGGGTCACCTGTGAAATCAGATTGTCGTCATGATGCCGTTCCGCGTCCGACCGGACCAGGTGGGCGGTGAGAGCGGTTTCAGTGGTGGACATGGCCCAGATGTGGAGATCGTGGACGGCTTCGACCCCGGGCAGTCGGCTCAGATGCTCCTGAACATCCCGGACATCGATGTGGGAGGGAACGGCGTGAAGCGCCAGGTTGGCGGATTCCAACAGCAATCCCCAAGTCCCCGCCAGGATGACCGCGGCGATGAGCAGGCTCACCACCGGGTCGATCCAGAGCCATCCCGTGAAAAGAATGCCGACGCCTGCCAGAACGACGCCCAGGGAAACCGCGGCGTCGGCGGCCATGTGAAGAAAGGCGCCCCGGATGTTCAGATCCCCCTTGCGTCCCGACATGAACAGCAGGGCCGTGGCCGTGTTGATGACCACGCCCACGGCCGCCACTGCGATGACGGTCATTCCGGCCACATCCGTCGGATTGGCGAACCGGCGAATCGATTCGGTGATGATGCCGCCGATGGCCACCAGCAGGATGATGGCGTTGAAAAGCGCCGCCAGGATGGAGGTGCTTTTGAGGCCGTAGGTCCGTTTGAGGGTCGGTTCCTTTGTGCCCAGATAGGTGGCGCCCCAGGCCAGCAGGAGACCGAGGACATCGCTCAGGTTGTGCCCGGCGTCCGCGATGAGGGCCATGGAGTCCGCCAGGATGCCGTAAACGACTTCGGCGACGACGAAGCCGACGTTCAGCAGCACGCCGATGGCGAACGCCCAGGTGTAGTCCGCCGGGGCGTGGGAATGGCCGCGGCCTTGGTCATGATCGTGATGGTGCGACATCGGGTCCTCCAAACCGTCCGAATGGGGTTATGGATATTGAATTCGCATCATCCCTTATGCCCTTGCGACGTAGATCGTATTGGTGTCTTCACAGTCCAGCAGGGGATGATAATATGTGACGGGATGGGCCTTCGCTTCGGTGAACACGGCGCCCAGACGTTGACGGAACCCCTCGTCCGGCGGATCGGCGGACCAGAGGGCGAAGACGCCGCCGGGATGGAGGCGCGGGATGATCCGCCCCAGTCCGTCGGTCGTGTAGAACGGGCCATGGCTGCCATGGAGAAGGCTTCGGGGGGAATGGTCGATATCCACCATAACGGCATGGAAGCGCCGTCCTGGGTTGTCTGGATCGAATCCGTCGCCGTCGAGCATGCCGAAAAAATCGCCCTGGATCATCCGGCCCCGGGGATCCCCCGTCAACTCAGAGCCCAATGGAACCAGGCCCCGGCGATGCCAGTCGATGACCGGCTCCAGGTATTCGATCACCAGCACGGATCGCACCGACGGGTTGCCCAGCGCCGCTTTTGCGGTATAGCCCAGCCCCAGCCCGCCCACCACTATGTCCAGCTCACCCCGGGGCGCTGCCGCCAGGGCCAGATCGGCCAGGGCGATCTCCGAATCGTTGACGATGCTGGACATGAGAAACTGCCGGTTCAACTTCACCTCGTACACGTCCGCCCCGCCCATGGAGAGCACGCGACGCCGCCGGAGGATCAGTTCGCCGAACCGGGTCTGCCGGAAGTCGAGTTCTTCGTAGTTGAGGCTCATCCGTTGGTTTGCTTTCCTTTATCCGCTTCGTTTTCCGAAAGCCCGGCCTCGTCTTCCGAAATATTTGAAATCACGTTGAGGTGAACCCCTTTCGGCGTTTCAACCATATCATCCGCTCCGGATCGGAGTCTTCGTTCCAGAACCGGCGGTACAATCCGGCCAGATCTTCGAGGTCGGATTCGATCAATCGTCCGAGTTCCATCAGCGGTCTTTTTTTGGCAGGGTTGATTGGCGCAAGGTTTCTTCCAGAACCGGCAACCGCTGTTTGTCTTTCGGGTCTCTGGAAAGTCTCTTGAGTTCGAGCAGCGTCTCGAGATTGAGAACTTGAATCGAGTATCCCTTGAAGGGGATCATCACCGAACGCTCGACGAGATCTTCATAGGCCATTCGGCGTTCAATGGCGCCCAGGACATCGAGCGATCCCATACGAGTTCTCAAAAGACAGTGTCCGGAGCCGGCGATATCCTCTTTTCGCGGCCGAATCACTTTGTCATCCGGACGCCGGTAAACGGCATCGATCGATTGGAGAAACGCCATCAGCCTGGACAGGTTTTCCGGAGAACGGTCGGGGACAATATCGACATCCATCGTTGTGATGGGGGCGCCTTGAGCCACGGCGGCGAGTCCGCCCACGAGAATGAATCGGACTTTGGCGGCCGAAAGCCCCTCAAGGATCGCGACCGGATCAGGAACGGTCGGCGCTGGATCGGTCATAGGCGTATCGGAGTTCCATAATGGCTCGCAGCATGTTGTTGTTGGCCTGAAGGCGTTCTTCCGGCGACAATTTCAGAAAATCGGCGATCAGCCCTCTGTCCACCCCGGAGACGTTCTCATGGGCCGCCTTGTCGCTGCGCTCGCTTTTTTTCATTGCACGTTGTCGAAAACTCATATTATCCTTGACTGTAATGCATACGGGTTGATTCCCTGCCGGAAATGACCTCTTACTATTTTAGTGCAGAAAAGGCGGAAAATCAAACACCGCCGGAATGGACATAAAAATGAACCGTAAAACGTACCGTTTGCAATGCTGAAAATATCCAACAACGTCGCCGTGCCCGACAACGAGATCGAAATGACCGCCGTGCGGTCCCAGGGGGCCGGCGGACAGAACGTCAACAAAGTGGCCTCGGCCATCCACCTGAGGTTCGACATCCCGTCGTCCTCCCTGCCGCCGTTTTACAAAAGCCGACTGCTGAAACTTAACGACGGGCGGATCACCAAGGACGGCGTCGTCATTATTAAGGCCCAGACGGAGCGGACCCAGGAGGCCAACCGGGAGGAAGCCCTGGAACGGTTGCGGGAACTGATCCGGAGCGTGTCGAAGATCCCCAAAAAACGGAAGGCCACCAAGCCGAGCCGGTCCTCTGCGAAAAAGCGGCTGGATCGGAAAACAAAACGGGGCCGGACAAAATCTTTACGGGGCAAGGTCAGCCCGTCGGAATAAACATACGGAACAACGACAGAATAAAAAGCGACGACCCCATGACAATATGCGACCACAGTGAACTCGTTCTGATCACGGAAAACGAAAACCGGCTCCGGTGCCGGCATTGCAATCTGACCATCAAGGCCGATGAGCTGGCCGGCGGCTATTGCCCCGAATGCTATGAGGAGAGCGGCGTTCGACGGTATGATTTTGAAGAAGTTCCGGCGGAACCGTCGGGCGGCGTACGGTATCGGTGCGAGAAGTGTCATGCGATTATCGAGAGCAAATAACGAACAGCAACATGGCAGAAGCCCTATCGATTTCCATGTTCCCAATGCTTTGACAGAGGAAACCCTTTCAAAATCCGAGAAGGAGATCGGAAGAGCG
>JAABTD010000300.1 GCA_011390065.1 Desulfobacteraceae bacterium | reverse complement strand
CCGGAATAATGAAGAAATTGGAAAAACGTGCCATTGAAGCCGGTAATTTTCGGGAGTTTAAGAAATGGGTGAAAAAATACGGATAGAAATTGGCAACCCGAAAACACTTCAAATAATAATGGAGTTGTTTTCCGACGAAGATCATCCTTGCAGCATGATTTGGGGAGATTTGATCCTGACCCTGAACGGTGAGTTTGTATGGTGTACGGAACGAGAGCAAGGAGGTGAGGCTCCTGTCACCTGGTCCTGGATCGATCTCTTGGAATTTCTTGGAGATAAATGGCCCTGGCTCATTCTGGAAGAGCGATATCCCATACCCATCAATCCCCTGCATCCTGGGACGATACGCAGGGAGGCTGAAAAACGCTGGGAGAGTATGGGCGAGGAGCAATATCTGGACGAGGATGAGGCCCTTTTTCGCTTTGAAGCCCGGCATGACCTTTCTTTGGGCTTGAAAGGGATTTTCCTGCCGTCATTGTTTGTTCTACGTCAAGGAAAAAGGGCCTGGGTTTACAACCAGGAAACATATCTTTTATGTTCATTTGAAGAGATAAAAACCAGTTTGACCCAATTGGGCGATTATCTTGCCGCATATGCGGCAACGGGCGCAAGCAATCGAGGAAAGAGGGCTGTTTGTCGATGGCGGGAAAGGACAAAAAGGGTTGATGAATTGTTCCTGGAACTGCGTTCTGGCATGCCTGAAGAATTGAGAAAAAAGCTGGAAAAAGAGATTCCATCGGCCGAATTCTGGGAACTGGAGGATACAAGCGACAATGATGACAACGAGCTTTTGGCCGCGGCCAGATTGAGCGGCGGCGTCGTCAGTCTCGACGACCAAAAAATGATACTGGACTGCATCAAACAAACGACAACAAGGAAAACGGATCTTTTTGACATAATTTCAAAAAAAATATTGCCAGAATTGGACGAGGTTTCAAGGCCTTATGTACAGGGATACCGGGTGGCTCAACTGCTGAGACGGGAATTGAACCTGGATGATGAAAGCAAGGCGGAACCTGAAACCCTTCTGGGTCAATGGGGTGTCGATGTACGGGAGCAGGCTCTCGATGCTTGTCCCGTGGATGCTGTTGCAGTATGGGGGACAAATCACGGGCCGATAATCATCCTCAACACGGCGGAAGGGAGCAGGCCGGCCCACAAACATGGGCGCAGAAGTACTTTGGCGCATGAGATCTGCCATTTACTGATTGATCGTCACGGTGCTCTTCCCTTTTCAGAGGTTCTTGGCGGGTATACCCCTTTATATCTGGAGCAAAGGGCTAACGCCTGTGCCGCGGAGTTTTTGATGCCCAGGCAAAGTGCTGTAAACAAAGTACGCAAATTCAGTTCACTTATCGAAGCATTGGAAAAATTAAGCGAACAGTATGAAGTTAGTCTGGAGATGGTTGCTTTACAAATCAAAAATTCAGACTTGTTTTTCGATTTAAATGAGGAAGAAAAGGGAATCATTCACAGATATATAGAAAAAAAAGTTTAAGGCGCAATTCACACCATTCATCTTATCTTTCTGGTCTCTGATCAAACCCTTATTGAAAAAGCCCGGTTTCTATCCCAGCAAGCCAGAGACCCGGCCCCCCACTACCAGCATTCCGAAATCGGCTTCAACTACCGGATGAGCAACATCCTGGCCGGGATCGGACGAGGGCAGTTAAAAGCCCTGGAAGACCGGGTTGCCCAAAAACGCGACATCTTCCATTACTATTCCCAAACCCTTAAAGACATCCCCGGCATCGATTTCATGCCCGAAGCCCCCTACGGCGCCGCCAACCGCTGGCTGACTGTCATCCTGATCACCCCGGACGCCTTTGGCGCGGATCGCGAAACCGTCCGCCTTGCCCTTGAAAAAGAAAACATCGAATCCCGGCCCGTCTGGAAGCCCATGCATCTCCAGCCCGTATTCCGGATCGATGGTCGCAACCCCAAAGACCACAATCAGATCAAAAAGACCCATCCCGCCCGAGTCGTCGGCGGCTTTGATCCCGCCCGACCGCGCGGGAGTGAACTCCCACGCTACTATGTGTCGTCCCTACAGGACTGAAATTGCAAAAAATGTCCTGTAGGGACATCATAAAATAGCGTGGGAGTTCACTCCCGCGCGGCAAATGGCGAGCGGCGCCGTTGAATTCGCCTTGTTGGGATATTCATTTCTGTAATTCGCCTAACCTTACCGCTTTCCGAGATATGACAGGAGAGTGGGATGCCTGAAATAGATTGCGCTCCAACCCTCTGCTGTGTAACATTGCCATTGATGCCATTTCGACCTGAAGGAAGGAAAAAAAGCCAGCATTTTTTGGCAATCGTGGAAAACGATGAGATCATATTGAAAAAAGCGCATCAGCGGCGATAAGATGGGGTGCAGGGACAACAAAGAAAATAAGTGGCGATACGAACGAGGCGAAGGCCGACAAAAACACCTGTGGAACAAAAATTACGCCGGCTTCCTTCCCGGCAGGCGTGGCCCCGTAGGCAAGTGCCCTTGTGACATCACGGAAACGATCGCCCAGCGGATACTCAATGAAGAAGCCGTTCCGGTTTATGACGAAGATGGACAGTTCCCCGATAGATTTTATGCGGTTTATAGGGGCGTGATCTATGAGGCCGTGCCAACCCGACCGGGGGTTTCCTACCATGCCTACCCATGGCGCGGCGATTTGCCGGGACGCAGGCGGTTATTGCGGCGCGTTCTTCGGGAGCTTCGACAAAATGCGGACCGGAAAGGTGACAGAAAGGAACTGGAAAAATGGCTGAAGAAATATGGCGGGCCGGGAAATTGATCGGCAGCGCCGAGGGGCTTCAGTTCGCATTCAATTTATTCCCGGATGATCCGGAGGGGCTGGCCTGGGGGGAGGGGCAAATCTTGATGGAAGGCGAGCCTGTCTGGGTTGGCGAGGGGCCGGAAGGAGAAGAGATTCCCCTGGTTTGGACCTGGATTGACCTGCTTGAATTTCTCGGCCGCTGGTGGCCGTGGTTGGTTATGGAAGAAGACTATCCCCTGCCGGTGAACCCCCTGTATCCGGCATTTTTTATTCAGGAAGCTGAGCGTCGGTGGCTCGAATTGCCTGAAGATCAGGTAGAGGAAGAAGAAGAGATCGCCCATCGCTTTATTGCTCGTCATGACCTGGCCGACGCCTTCAAAGGGCTTTTTTTACCCTCTTTGATGCTGTTGCGCCAGGGCACAACCTGCCTCATTTCTGTTGCCGCCGCCCACCGGACATGGGTGCGGCCTTGGTCTGAAGTTCAGGACACCCTGGAAAAAGCAGGGGAATGCATCGCGGCAAGCGTCTTGACCAGCAGCAATCCGAGAGCGGCGCATGCCCTTGAATTGTGGGGTCGGCGAAAAAAACGCCTGGATGAAAAGGAACTGGATATATCCACCGGCCTTTCCCAGGCGACCCGCAATCGGTTCCATGGCATTGATTGGCGGTCTTCAGAGATTCGCGCGGCGGCGCGAATGAGCAGTGGCGCGGTCATCATGGCGGACCAAGAAGAATTGCTGGCGCGCGTTGCCGCGGCGCCGCGCGTGAAGACGCCGGAACTGGACCGGCTTGCCGCCCTGATTCGAGCCGAATTCGCGGAAACCGGCCCGCCGCATGAGCAGGGTTACTGGGCCGCCGCCCGACTTCGCCGGGAGCTTGGGGCGGACGACCGGAAAGCCGTTGATCCCCGGAAATTTTTAGACCAATGGGGCGTGCTCGTCTGGTCGTTCCATCGGGAAGGTTGCCCGGTGGAAGCGGTTGCCGCTTGGGGCGACGACCACGGCCCGGTCATTATTGTAAACAAGGCCGCGAGTTCCAGGGCGGGCCATGAGCATGGCGAGCGCGCCACCCTGTCCCATGAGATTGCCCATTTAATTCTGGACCGCGAAGGGGCTGTGCCCGCGGGGGAAGTGTTGGGCGGCCGGACCCCGGAATATCCTGAAAAGCGAGCGCGGGCATTTGCGGCGGAATTTCTGCTTCCCCGTAAAACAGCGGAAGCCGTGGTCCGGTCTCAGCCTTCATTGCTGGAAGCCGCAAGAATTTTGCAAAAAACATACCGGATCAGCACGGAGTTGCTGGCCTGGCAGATCAACAACTCCAGCGCCCGCCGGTCTCTGTCCGATGAGGAGCGGACCCGTCTTGAGCAGTGGAAAACCGGCATGTTGCAAGCAGTATCCTGATCCCCCCGGACGTCTTTGGCGCGGATCGCGAAACCGTCCGCCTTGCCCTCGAAAAAGAAAACATCGAATCCCGGCCCGTCCGGAAACCCATGCATCTCCAGCCCGTATTCCGGATCGATGGTCGCAACCCCAAAGACCACAATCAGGGCAAAAAGACCCATCCCGCCCGAGTCGTCGGCGGCGGCGTATCCGAGGACATCTTCAACCGCGGGCTTTGCCTGCCCTCGGGAACCGCGTTGACACGGGATGCATTGAACCGCATCATCGACATCGTTCTGGGTTGCGGGAAAGGATAAAGGCGATTTTCCACCGGAAAAACAAAACTTTTCCCCACTCCCTGGAGCGGAGACAGCCCGTTTGCTTCAATTTTATCCTTTTCCGTGGGCGGGTAAAGAGGCGGCGACCCGGCCCCCCCATGACCAACCCCCAAGACGCTCAGGGGCTTTCACTGTTTTCGCAGGGAAAGCCCCTTTTTGTTTTCTTTTTACCGGACGGGGGACGCCATGAAAATCCGGGAACCTTTTGCCATGACGATGCCCCCCCACGACCAGGACCGCGTCATCCACACCATTTTGGGGTCAGGCTTTCCTTCTTGTCGGTGTTAAAGGGGTAAAGTTTCGGAGGTTTAATTGTTGACATCCGTGTGCTTTGAGACTGCTCTTTAAACGTTCGATTCCAGATGGTTAGGTGGTAGGTGGTTATGAAGCCGCCCAGCAAAACAGAATCGGAATTTATTCTTGCCAAATATACGCCAATGACGTACAGTAGGTTATGGTT
>JAABTD010000097.1 GCA_011390065.1 Desulfobacteraceae bacterium | reverse complement strand
GCGGATCGTTCTCGCCGGGGGGGATGTCGTCCTCCTGGATGCCGAAGACCGAAATGAGGCAGTGCATCCGAATCCGCCACGGGTCGTTGGGATGGCTGTTGGCGTCGAATCCGCCCGGCTCGAACCGGTAGAAAAATAGGTTGATCCCGTGCTTGTCGGCGACGTCGGCCGCCTCGGCCGGCGGCCCCAGGCTCACCTCGATGTTGTTGGCCGCCGCGTTCACGCCGGTGCGGACGAACTCCCGGATCGCGGTGCAAAGCGTCGACAATGAGGTTTCCGGCAGCGGCATGTCAAAGGCTCCTTAGGAAAATCCGGCGGTTCCGGTCGATCCCCCGGCGCTCCGGTCCGGTCGGCCCCGACGGGGGTTTTGGGGATTCCACGATGACGTTGACCTGCCCGATCCGCACCTGGGGCGGGGCGGGCGACGGACTGGTCTTTCGGACCCCGCTTCCGGCGTCCGTGGGCGGCCCGGGATCGGCCCGCCATTCCCCCGGCGTCCCATAAGCGTCGGGCCGTGTTTCCCCTTGGTCGGCCGCCGCGCTCCGGGGTGGGTCCGATTGGACCCGGGCCAGAACCGGTTGCCTTGGCGCCGCCATGGGCGCTTCCGGCCTTTCCGGAGACGGACCGGCCGGCTGCACCGGCGGTCCCGATTCCCGGCCGGCGGCTTCGACGGCCGGCGGGGCGCCGTTCGGTCCGAACCTTTCGACGGGCCGATTCGCGGATTTCGATTCGACCCGCCCATCCGCTTCCTCGGATAAAAACGGATGCCGAAGCGGTGATCGCTCCGGTTCGAGACCGGCTGGGTGAACCGTCGCGACAACGGGCGGCGGTTTTTCCCGGCTCGACTCGGCCATCCCGCCCCATTCACCGGCGGATTGAACCTGAACCTCGGCGGCGGTTTCCTTGCGGGTTTCCGGAGGCGTTGTCCCCTCCATCGAATGCCGCGCTTCGACCGCGGTTTCCGCCGAAGTCGTCTCGATATCGAAGTCGCCGCGGCGTTTCCCTTTCTGTGTCGGGTCCGTCCTCTCGCCGATCTCGGGCCTCTCGACGCCTTCTGACGGGGTTTCCGCGATCGGATCGGTCTGCGGTCGATCCACCTCGGGCGGGGGGGCCGTCCAGGGCGCCACATCCGCCGTCGGAGCTGGCCTTGCCGGTATGTGGCTGTCGTGGATGATGTCGGAAAAGTATCCCATCGATCAGGCCGTCTCCAGCATGTTTTCGGCGGACCGCATGCCCCGGTTCCGGTCAATCAGCCGAAGGTAGATCCGGCGGCGGCGTCGGGGAAGGGAAAGGATGTCGTGTTCGCTCCAGTGGTATCCCCTGGCGATCTGGTGGATTTCCCCGTAGAGTTCGCCCGCCGGCCGCTCCAGGCACCCGTAAGGCGAGACCGGCACCCGGTTTTCCGCTCTGCAGTGGGGGCATCGGGCCAGCAGATGGGTGGCCGCCTCCGGCGCCATGGCCTCGATGCGGGCTTCGATGACGGCGATCTCCTCCTCCGTCAACCGGGACACGTCGATCTCCCGGGTCGGGTCCGCTGCGGTGATCAGCCGCGCCAGCAGGGCCGTCAGGGCGGCATCTTCATCTTCGATGGCTGCCACCGCCTCCTGATCGGCGCCCGTGGGCGCCCGGAGCCGCAGGGGACCGATGGCGGCTGAAAAAGCGGTTTCCGGATAGTCCGGCCCGGCGGCCTTCACCGGCAGTTCCGCGTATCGGAACGAGACGTCGAAGGGGTCGCCGCAGGCCCCGCACTCGGCGGTGAGCCATTTGCGGACATCGTTGATGTGGGCCGACAGCCGCTGCATCAGGAACTGCCGGTCCCCGACGCTGAGCCCCCACACCCGCTCGACGGTGGCCGCGTCGTCCCCCAGGAGCTGGAGGGCCTGACAGAGCGCCGCCGTGACCTGGGACGGGTGGGTCTCCGCCCCTTCCGCGCTTTCGCCCAGGGCCATTTCCAGATACCCGGTCACCGGTTTGAACCGGAAGCCGCGCTGGATGCGCCCCTCCACCAGAAAACCGCCGGGGAGTTCCATCCGCACCTTTCGTTACCCCGGCTACGATTCAGAGGGTTCGGCGACGCTGGTATCGCGCTCCCAGCCCTCGTGCTGCAAGGTGATGGACTGGATGCCCACGGCGTTCATGGTCCCCGCGTCGAACTCCGGCAGGGCCTGGTACTCCGAGACCCAGGCGCGAAAGAGCTGGTAGGAGATGGCGATGGCGCCCTGGAGGTTGAGGACGTTGATCACCAGGTCCTTCCGGTAGTTGACCAGCGACATGGCGGCGTTGCCCTGGATGTTGTTGACCCTGTTGGCCCAGTTCTCGAAGACCGGGTCGTGGGTCAGGCCTTGTTCAAGGGTCACCGGCTCGTAGCTGGTGCCGCCGGGCATCACCCGCTCGTGGGCCGGATCGCCGGCCGACCGCCATTTCACGGCTTCCGTGCTCTTTTTGAGCACGCTCATCTTTTTCAGTCCGGCCACCGGTTGTCCGTCGATGACGACCTGGAACATGAAGGTCCGGTAGGGGTCGTACCGGTGGGCGTTGACGGGAAACAATGGGGCTGCCATTCGATCTCCTCCTTGGAATTATGAATCCACGGTATGGTTTCCGGTCGGAAAACGGCGGTCGGCGGCTACTGCTGACTCACCTTCTGTTGAATGCGGACGATGACGAATTCCGCGGGTTTCAATGGCGCGAACCCGACGATGACGATCACCTGGCCCCGGTCGATGTCCCCCTGGGTCATGGTGTCGCCCAAACCGCAGCGGACGAAATAGGCGTCCTTGGCCGTGGCGCCCTGGAAGGCGCCGGCCCGGAACAGGCCGTTCATGAAGGAGCCGATGTTGCTCCGCAGGGCCCCCCACAGGGGATGGTCGTTTGGCTCGAAGACAGCCCACTGAATGCCCTGGTAGATGCTCTGTTCGATGAAGATAGCGGTGCGGCGCACCGGCACGTAGCGCCATTCCGGCGCCGCCTTGGTGGCCAGGGTCCGGCTGCCCCAGATCACCGACCCGAATCCGGGTATCTTTCGGCAGCAGTTGACCCCCAGGGGGTTGAGCTGATCCTGTTCCAGGTCCTCCACTTTGTATGCCAGATCCGCCGCGCCATTGAGCTGGGCCTCCACGCCGGCCGGGGCCTTCCACACGCCGCGTTTGCCGTCGATCTTGGCCCACATGCCGGCGGCAAAGGACGACGGTGCGATGGTGAGCGTCTTCGATGCGTTGGGATTCTTATCCGCGTTGTAGAAGGGATTGCCGACCTTGACCCAAGGGTAGTAGAGGACGGTGTAGGTGGAGGTGGGCAGTCCCAGACCGGTCACCTGGTTGGCCTGCTCGAGTTCCAGCCCCTCGGGCGGATCGATGATGAGCATCCGGTTCTTCATGGCCTCGCAGTGGGCCAGGGTCCGGTCGATGACCGCATGGGGCCCGCTGGCGGGCCAGGGCTGGCCGGGCAGCACGATGATGCTGGCGTCGCGGATTTTTCTCAGCACGTTGCCGTAAAAATCCTGGTAATCGTTGGGCGTAGGGGCTGAAGCACTTCCGCCGGTGAGCTGGACGCCCTGGTCCAGGGTTCCGAGGCGTTGAACGGGGATGACCGGGGCGACGCCCTGGTCGACCTGGCGGCCCGGGACTTCCACGGGCGAGTCTGAGGAATGGAGCCCCAGGAGATTTGCCAGCGGGCCGTCGGTCACCGACAGGCTGGATTGGCGCGTGCCGGCGCTGCCCGATGAGAGGACGAATTCCCGGGAAGCGTTGTAGTCGCAGGTGAAATCCTTATAGGAAGGAATCGCCGGATTCACCGCCCGGACCGCGTTCTGGATGGCCAGGGCCACGGCGTTGCCGTCGTCTGCATTGTTGCCCGAAAGCCCCAACGCGCCGGCATCCAACGCGATGGTGATGTCGCCGTGGTTGTCGATGTCGAGGGTCAGGCTGGCGTCGATGCCGGGCAGCCCGGTGGTTCCGTCGCTGAACAGCGTCGCCGTCGAAGCGACGGCCGCGCCGGTCAGAACGGCGGTTTGGTTTCCGTCCAGCCGCAGTAGTTGGGCCAGGTCGCCGTCGTAGATGTCGATAGATGCCTGGGAGCCGTCTTCCTGACTGACCAGCTCGAAGCGATGATCCGGGCCGATGAGATACGTGCAGGTGAAGTTTGCGTAGGCATCCGCCGTGCCGATGGCCTGAACTTCGTCCTGAATCTCCTGGGCCACCGCCGCCCCGTCGGCGTCCTGGTCGGTTCCGCCGAGGGAGCCCGTCGGATCGATGGTGATCTGCTCGGCGCCTAACCCGTTGATGTTGACCGTCAGCAGCATGGGGCCTGTGATGTTGCTGCTGAAATAGGTGGCCGAAGCGGACAGTTGGCCGCCGGTGAGGGTGGCGTCCTGGTACTGTTCGCCGGCGCCGCCGATCTCCGCGGCAGCCCCGAGGAGGAGTTTCGCATACCGGGAGTTGCCGTTGACGGCGGTCAATGCGTAATTGGGGTCGCCGTCCACCATGGTGAGGTTTTCGAAGGCCTCGTCTTCCACGAACTCGCCGTCCTCCCGGCGGCCCACCAGCAGATCGAAGGTCAGGGCGTCCGGGTCGGGCTTGACGACCTTGACGTAGACGTCGTTGCCCCAGTCGCCCACGCTGGAGGCCTGGATGACCAGCACCGCATTGGCCGTGGGGCCGCCGCCGACCGCGCCTTCGCCGTTGACGCTTTCATCCGCCTCGCTTGAGCCGTCCCCCACGAGCCGGCAGATATACGCCGCGCCGCCGCCGTTAAGGTAGAACGACTGGACCGCCAGCCCCATGTGGTCGTCTTCACTGGCGATGTCGCCGTATTCCGTCACATAGTCGTCCCACTTGCCAATCAAGGTGGCCTCGCCCGCGGGTCCGCGGTGGGCCTCGCCGACAAACGCCGCCACCGACGTGGACACCCCCTCGATGGGGCGGGCGCCGCTGGGAATTTCTTCGATGTAAACACCTGGATGTAAGTAACTGGCCATTGATGTCCCTCCCGATAGACAAAAACGATGAAAACCGCCCTGTGCGTTTGACGGCGTTTTTTAACCACCCCGGCCGCTGCGATCGGCGTCGTCCGTCCCGGCCGGCCCTTCCGGGGGTGACGATGCCGCGCTGTCGCCGCGCCAAATTTTAGATCAGCATTAAGCAAATGGAATGCCAACAAATGCTATTATAGTAAAATCAATATTTTAATAAATGCATCCTGAAATTAACCGGGTCATTTTCGACCCGGTGAAGGGAGATGTTGCATCTAAAATCGGCAGTGGGCTGGGACCGGGTCTTTTTCGACCCGGGAGGACGACCGCCGATTCAGATCGTGTCCTCTTTTATCGGTTCTGATCGATAATCCGCGTTAAGCCCGCCATGGCCCGGCCGGGTCAAGGCGGACCCGGCCCCGGATCGCCTGGGATTTTGGGGGCGATCCTTGCGAAAATGGAGGCTTACTGAATCAGACATAGTTATCACTTTTCAGGGTAACTTTTCATTGACAGATCCTGCGGCGTCCGCTGAAGATTGATGTTGTATGATGTGAATGCATCGAGCAGAGGAGACCTTTGTTATGAAAGATATTCCCATCACCCTCGTTTATTCCGAATCCCAGCCCATCTGGGGCCAAGTCAACGAAAAGTTGACCCGGCTGGGATATACCAATATCCATGCGTTTCCGTGGGATCGCCTGCTCGACGGCCGGATCGATCGCTTGATGAAGCTCTTTATTTTTCAGTTGAATCCGGGCGATGGGGGGAAAATGAAATCCGCGGTGGAACGGCTCAAGGAGAAACGGCTGATGGGCATCATCGAATCCTCAGACGACGACGGCGGCGCCGCCGATCTGTTGAAATACTGCGACGAGTTCCTCTACTGGCCTTTTTCCGAAACCGAACTGTCGTTGCGGGTCGATCGCCTCTGCGAAGGGATCAGGATTCCCGAGCGGCCGGTTGAGGACGAGGCCGTTCTACGGGCGTTCGACGGCTTGAACATGGTGGGCGATTCACCGCCCTTCCTCCGGGTCCTGAAACAGTTGAAAAAGATCGCCGAGTGCGACGCGCCGGTGCTGATCGAAGGTGAAACCGGCACCGGAAAGGAAAACGCGGCCCGGGCCGTCCATCACATGAGCGATCGCCGGGACGGCCCGTTCATCCCGGTCAACTGCGGCGCGATCCCCGACGATCTGCTGGAAAATGAACTATTCGGCCACGAAAAGGGAGCTTATACCGACGCCAAATCGTCCCGGCAGGGCCTCATCGGCCAGGCCGACGGCGGCACGATCTTTTTCGATGAAATCAACGCCTTCAGCCCCAAAGGCCAGGTGGTGATGCTCCGGTTTCTCCAGGACCGGATCTTCCGGCCCCTGGGCAGCGACCGGTGTTCCCAGGCGGACGTGCGGATCATCGCCGCCAGCAACGCCAACCTCTCCGACATGGTGGAACAGGAGAATTTCCGGCAGGACCTCCTCTATCGCCTCAACATCATGTCCGTGGAATTGCCCCCCCTACGCCGTCGCGGCAGCGACATCGAACTGCTGGCCGGGTTTTTCCTCGACCGGTACCGGCGGCAGTACGAACAGCCGGACAAGCGCCTGCCCCCCGACGCGCTGGCCCGAATGCGGGAATACCGATGGCCCGGCAACATCCGGGAACTGGAAAACCGCATCCACCGTGAATTCCTGCTGGCCGAAGGCCCGGAAATCCCCCTCGACCTGCCCGCCGCATCCGCGGACGACCGCCGCCGAAACCCCTGCGAGCGCCGACAGAACCTGTTTCTCAACGAAAGCTTCAACGAGGCCAAAAAAAAGGTCGTGGACGCCTTTGAAAAACGCTACCTGTCCTGGGTCATCCGGGAAGCCAGGGGCAACGTCACCCTGGCGGCGGAAAAGGCCGGCAAGGAGCGACGGGCCTTGGGGAAGTTGTTGAAGAAGCATGGGGTGGAGAAGGAGGGCGTCTGAACCGCTGGTGGATACGGATCCCCCGGCTGATCCCCCGGGATGCGTGCGACTTCAGCCCGCCTTCCGGAAAAAGTTGACATGACCATCAAATAGACTATAATCATGGTCATGATGGCGCAATCATCACGATTCAGGCTGATCTACGCTCCCCAGGTGAAGCATCATCTCCAAGCCATCGATAAAAAGTATTATCCTCTGATTCGCAGCGCTGTCGAAGAACAGCTTCAACTCGATCCCGATGTGGAAACGGGGAATCGGAAGCCGCTCAAACGGGAATCGGGTCTCGACGCGGATTGGGAAATCAGGTTTGGACCCCAAAACCGGTTTCGCGTATTTTACACATTCGATCTTGAATCGCGGGAGGTTCATATCCTCGCCATCGGCGTCAAGCGCGGCAATCGGTTGTTCATTGGAGGAGAAGAGGTGTTGCTATGAAGATCGCGCCCGTAGCGGAGATCAAGGCCCGGTTCAGCGCCTATCTGAACGACTGCAAAAACGAACTCGTCATCGTCACCCGAAACGGCAAAGCCGCCGCGGTGCTGCTTCCCATCGACGACGATGACGAGCTGGAGCGGATCATGATGGCCTATTCGCCCAAACTCCGGGCCATTCTGGAACAGGGAAAGCGACAGATACGGGAAGAAGGCGGCATTTCTCACGACGATTTCTGGGAAACCACGTGAAATCCCCCTTCCTCTACGCCAAAACCCACCGCTACTTCGCCCAGTACGCCGAAGGCGTCGAGGACCTCGCGGCGGCCGAACTCGCCGCCCTGGGCGCAAGCGACATCCAGCCCGCCTTCCGGGGATGCCATTTTAAAGCCGACCGGGAGACCTTCTACCGCGTCAACTACCGGTCCCGGCTCCTGGCCCGGGTCCTGGCCCCCCTGGCGTCTTTCCGGTGCCGGGACCGGGACGACCTCTACCGGGCCGGCAAAGCCGCCGACTGGACCGTCGTCTTCTCCCCGGCCCAAACTTTCGCCGTTTTCGCCAACGTCGCCAACAATCCCAACATCACCCATTCCCAGTTCGCCGCCCTCTGCCTGAAGGACGCCGTGGCCGACCGGTTCCGGTCCAAGACCGGCAAGCGGCCCAACGTGGACCGGTTCAACCCTGACGTCGCCCTCAACCTTTTCATTGACAGACAACAAGCGACCGTCAGCCTCGACGCCTCGGGCGGTCCCCTCCACCGGCGCGGCTACCGGCGCGAAACCGTGGAGGCCCCCATGCAGGAGACCCTGGCCGCCGCCATGGTCGCCCTGTCCGGCTGGGACGGCCAACGCCCCCTCCACGACCCCATGTGCGGGGCCGGGACCCTTCTGTGCGAAGCCCTCATGGCCTATTGCCGGATTCCGGCAGGATTCCCGCGGGAGCGCTTCGGCCTCCGGTCTCTCCCCGATTTCGACGAAAGCACCTGGAACCGGATGAAAACCTTCGAGGACGCGGGCATCCGAGACCTCCCGCCCGGCCTCATCGCCGGAAGCGACGTGGACCCCGCCGCCGTGGCCGCCACCCGGGCCAACGCCCCGCTGCTGCCCGACGGCGACGTCATCCGCATCAGCCGCAAGGATTTTCGGGAGATCGACTCCCTCGAAAACCGGACGATCCTCTGCAACCCCCCTTACGGCATCCGCCTCGAAAAAGAGACGGACCTTCCGGCGTTCTACAAGGATTTCGGCGATTTCCTGAAACAAAAATGCAAAGGCTCGGACGCCTACATCTACTTCGGCAACCGCGACATGATCAAACGCATCGGCCTGAAACCCGCCTGGAAAAAACCTATGCGAAACGCCGGGCTGGACGGGCGAGTGGTCAAATACGCGTTGTATTGATCCACCGATTCGATCGGCGAGACCGACGATCCTCCCATCCTCACCGCCGCACAGATGACCGAACGGGAACGCGAAAACCTGCGCCGGGCACTAGACGCCACCAACTGGCGCATCTCCGGAGACAAAGGCGCAGTCCGCTTGCTGGGCATGCCGCCGTCCACCCTCAATTCCCGAATGATGGCGCTGGGGTTGAAGCGGCCGAGACGCTGATGGGTCGCTTTTGCGCATTTTTTAAAAAAAAGATTGAAAAATTGGCCCTGTTAGAGGTAAAGGACAACTAAACCTTTTTGATAAAGCCAAACTTGCTGCGAAGCAGGGACGGAAAGCCACGGATCTTTAAAAGACAGCCGGGCCGCCAATACTGGTGGCCGGGCTGTTTTTACATTTGCCCAGATTGTGGAGCAGGGTATTGATTCAGTTGTTACGGTTGCACCATTGGGTTGCATCTTGGCCGCTTCGTTGGGAAGCAAACTTCAATTAATGCTTTAAGGAAAGGAGTAGGCAAATGTTATCGAGGGTTTCTAAACGTCGGCATTGGAGCCTTTTGACGCTGGTATTGGGGCTATTGTTACTGGCGACGCCTCCTCATTTGATGGCTGCAAAAGGGGGAGAAACTGGAAAACCCACTGGAACTTCCTGGTGGGATGTCGTTCCAGAAACTGAAAATCCGTCACCGTATTATGATTCCATTCTGTATTCGGAGATTGCCCCGAAGTTAAGAGAAATTCAGCTCAACAGCAATCGTGTTCACGTCGAGGTGATTGGCCAATCGGTCGGTGGACGCAATCTGTTTCTGGTCACTGTTACGGCGCCGGGAACATCCGGGCGTTTCGGGCACTACAAGTCCCTGAGAAAAATGATGATCAAAGATCCGGAGAAAGCGCTGGAAAAACTCGATCAATACAAGGACTTCAAGGCGCCTTTTTTCGTGAACGGCAGCATTCATGGCAACGAATATCCCGGAACCGATGCGTGTATTCGTCTGATTGAAAAACTGGCCTACGATGACAGCGAAGAGGTCCAGGCCATTCTGGACAATATGATTCTTCTGTTTAACGTGGTGCAGAATCCGGACGGCCGGGTTCTCGGTCAGCGAAGAAACGCCGCGGGCTTTGACCCGAACCGGGACTTTATCTCCCAGACCCAGCCTGAAGTCAGGGCTACCGCCGCTCTGATCGCCGAATGGAATCCCATGGTCTTTCTGGACCTGCACGGGTTCGTCTCCCCGATGCTGATTGAACCCTGCAGTCCGCCCCATAACCCCAACTATGAATATGATCTTTACATCAAATGGGCGCTGGCCCAGGCGGAGGCCATGGAATCTTCTGTTGCCGCCAATACAGGATATGCTTCTCAAATCCCTTTCCGGGACTGGGATTTCTCGCAAAGAGGTTATTATTGGGATGACTGGCCCCCGATTTACACCCCCATGTTCGCCATGTATCACGGCGCTTACGGTCATACGTTGGAAACCCCCGCGAGAGATGAAACCGGTGTGGACGCCCATTATTGGGCCGTTTGGGGCGCTTTGAATTTTGTCGTCGAAAACAAAGGCGAAATGATTCGGGATCAAATCGAAATGTTCCGTCGGGGATTTCTCGATCTTCCCCAAGCCGTCATTCCCCAAGACGTTCTCGATCATGCCGCCTATCCGGATTTTGAGCTGTTGGATTTGTTCATCCAGGATTTCCCGGCAGCTTATGTGATTCCACCGGACGGGCCGATGCAGTTGAGTTCCCATCAACCGTTCAAACTGGTTCAATTTCTCCTGGACAACGGAGTCCAGGTCGAAAAGTCGACGGGGGCCTTTACGTTAAACGGCGTGACCTATCCAAAGGGAACCTATGTCATATGGATGGATCAACCCAAACGCGGGTTGGCCAACACCATTCTTGAAAATGGACTGAATGTATCCGATCTGGGCATCGACGATCTGGTGTTCTATTCTCCCCCGACCGCTTGGAGCCATCCTCTGTTATGGGGGGTTCACCGTGGAATCATGATGGAAAAAATGGACCTTAAAACCCATTCGATCAATAAAGCGGACACCCCCGAAGGGGCTGCGGAAAACGGGTTTGCGGGCGCCTATGCCTGTCTGCCGACCAGCATTCAGGCGTTTCAAGCGACCAATGCTTTAATCGATCGAGGCGTGGATGTTCGACGCGCTTCGGAGGCATTCTCTGACAATGGTCGAGACTTTGCCGCCGGCGCCATCATCATCCCTGCTGACCCAGTGTTGGTCAATGAACTGACAAATCAGTGGGGACTTGAACTGTTCGCCATTCAAGGTGCGCCGGAATCGTCGGTCTGTTTGCGTCAACCCCGAATCGCCGTGTATGGGGATGAGGGGGTTCGGTACGCTTTAGAAACACTGGGGTTTGCATTCACTGAAGTGTCCCGGTCCGATCTCAACGCGGGAGCGATTTCCGATTTTGACCTGTTTCTCAACCAGAGTCGAAGCTGGGGGGGGCTTAACGGAAGTGGGAAGGATGCCATGCAGGCATTTTTCGAAGCCGGAGGCGACTACGTGGGCTTGCCGGCCAGCGGCGTCGCGTTCGCGCTTGACGCGGGTCTGATCGATGCGGACTATGTCTACGACTACAACCCCGACGCTATCATAAAGCTGGATTACAATTCTGCAGATACCATTGCTGCGGGATTCAGCGATGTGGATTACGCCTATGTGCTGGGCGCGATATGGCTCGACGACATCCGAAGCGCTGCAACGGTCTCCGCTTCGATTGCCGGCGTTGATTTCCTGACCTCCGGATACTGGCCGGATTGGCAAACCAGCGGGGCTGCCGGCATGCCGGTCGTCGTTCATCAGGAAAACGGTGAAAACGGAGTTCAGGATACGGTTCTGATCGGCATTGACGCCACCTTCCGGGGACATCCTGAAAACACCTTCCGGTTGGTTGGAAACGCCATCTTCAACAGTATAGATTAAGCATTAAGCCTTTCATAGATAACGGCATCCCCGCCGATGCTTTGTCAGCGGGGATGCCTGAGAGGCTTCAGGCCGGCGGGCGGGATAGTTTGTGAACGCGTTAGTAGACGCCGAACTCCTTCAGAATATCGTTGATGCCCATCTTCTTGGCGCGCATCATGAAAAATTCCGAAATGGTCGGTTCGTAGGGCCGGCATCGCAGGGTCATCCTGGCTTCCCGGGGAGTTTTGCTCCCTTTTTTGTTGTTGCAGGCGCGGCAGCAGGCCACGCAGTTGTCGAAATTGTCCTTTCCGCCGCGGGATTTGGGGATCACATGATCGACGGTCAGTTTTCCCTGATGCTCGCCGCAGTAGGCGCATCGAAACCCATCCCGGATCAGGACGTTCCGTTTGCTGAAGGGGACCTTGGACCGATAGAGGGTCCGGATCAGTTTGATCAGCTTCAGGACGGCGGGAATCCGGAAGCAGAGCCCTTCGGCGGTTCTGATGATGTGCTCGGAATAGGCCAGCACCTGAACTTTTTCTTTGGTCATGAGACGCATGGCGCGTTTCCAGTTGAGCACATTTAAAAAAGAATAATCTTGGTTCAACAGGATACAGGTTGTCATCTTTCTCCTCGTTGCGGGGTGTCCCTGAACACATCTGCCGCGGCCTCCGGCAGCCGGTTCCGGCAGGCGACGGCGAAATCTTCGGGATAATGGCCGTTGACCCATCGCAGTTGAGCCTCGGTAAAGGCGCCGGGAGAATAGGGCAGTTTGGGCAGAAAACTGTAGAGCAACCGCCCGTCGGCATCCCCGGCGTCAAACCGTTTAGAAAATTCGATGTGGGTGACCATGCGCGCGCCCATGGCTTCCAGAACTCGGATGCCCACCAGCAGCGCCCTGTCGATGGAAGCCCGGGTGTCTGCGTCCGCCTCCAGGATATTGCCCACCGGCGCCAGCGGCATAAGCTGAAGCTCCCATTGAGAGGTCTGGGCTTTGGGGACGAAGAGAATCACCCGCTCGTCTTCGTAAACCACTAGGCTGGACTGCCCGGCATCATCGTTGTCCATGCGGCGGTTGCACCGGATTGCGGAGACGTAGCGGTCAAAGAAATCGCGGCCGGTCTGCCATTTATAACTCCGGACGAAGCCGTCCACCAGATCGCCGCAGGCGAAACCGGGGATATTGTCTTCTCCCATTCCGGAGGGGTCGGGGGCGCGAACCGCCTCCGGAACGAGGGCGTATTGCTGGTGAACCTGCTGATGGGATCCATGGAGCCGGTAGCCGCTGGCAGCATAGCCGAACCCGAAATTCCATCCCCAAAGGGTGCGGGTGAAGGGGAGAGGCGGACGTTCACCGGCTGTCAGAACCGCCAGTATCCGTTGGCGCAACCGCTCCAGTTCCGGCGCGGAAAGTTGTCGCCGGAAGGCGGGGACAGGGATTCCCAGCCCGCTCGCCAGACGGACGTAGGTTCGCTGGTAATAGAGATGGCGCATGCCTGTCATGTCCGTGAGCGTCAGGTCCTCAGCCCGGTACCGGACAGCGTCGTGGGCCATGTTGGCGGCGTAATGGCCCCAGGGGATGTAGCTGTTGCGGCGCAGGTACTCGAAGACATGGCTGGCGCCGTCGTTGCCGATCCATTCTCCTACGATTTCGCTGTTTCCCTGGGCCCCGGGCAGGAGCAGCATGGTCCGCTTGTAATCGTCCGGCAGATGAGGGTTGTTGGCTGCGGCCTCGAAAATTTCGTGATCATGGATCAAAGGCCGACCCCGGCCGGAGGGATCTTTTGTGTAGATCAGTCCCGTGGGCCGTCCGGTCTCAGGATCGTGGACAAAGTCGCAACACCCTTCCGCGAGGATGGTCAATTCGTCCGGGTCCGTGCCGTCGATGGCCAAGGCCAGCCGGATCGTTCGGGGCAGGGCGGTTGCGAGATCGTGGACCTTGTCGGACGACAGCGCCGCCATCGCCAGCCATTCCCGAAGGCTGTCGGTCATGGAGAGGCGGTTCGAGGGCTCCGGATGTCGGTCCAGCCGGATGCGATCCGGGTTCCGGGCTATCCGGTCCGCCGATCGCTTGAGGATAAAGGTCGATCCCCGGAAAGGAAAGGGGTTGGGGACTTCGTAGACCCGGTCGGCGCTGGGTTCCTGGACGGCGCTGTCGGGAAAATTGACATGGTTGAAACAGAATGAGCCATTGTCCAAGACCCCCAGAAAGGCGATGTAATCTTTTTCGCGCAGGTTGTCGGACCGGAAGGCGGGCGCGTGGATTCCGTAGATAAATCGACCAGATGGCGCAATGCAGGTTCGCATCTTCATGGATGATATTTTCCTCGTTTGGCGACGCGTCAGGTTGCCGACTTCTTTTTCATACCGCAAATGGCGGAGGGGATCAAATGGTTTTGTTAAGGAGATGGAGAAAGGGAAAGGCGGAACGGCTGGGGTCGCGACGAAAAAACAGGACGACCGAAGGCCGTCCTGTTCATCCCCCGTTGCATGCACCCGGAAAGGCGTTAATGGAACACGTCAACACGAAACGGGGAAGACCGGGACCTGCGAGAGCGGCGGCCTAACGAAGCTCCCGGTAGATGTTCTCCGGAGACGTTCCCCTGGCCAGCGCAATGCCTGCAATGGTCCGATTGAAATCGAACTCGGTACGCTGATCATCCAGAAGTTTCGCCGCCGTCATTTTTTTCGGTACACTGAAATGATGACAGAATTCGGCCAGGGTCATCTTTTCGAATTCATCTTTTCGAATTCATCCGGCGGGTTTTCCGGCAGGGCGGCGAGGGGATCGACGGCGTTCAGATTCAGATTTCTGGCCCGGGCATGGGCAAAAAAGCGGTTGTTCAGAAAATGGCGAACTTGATATCCTTTGGCCTCGACGCCTGCTTCGGTCATCGCCTGGATGAGTTCCTCTCTGTGATGCTGCCAGTAGCCGTTTTTCAGGCAGGAGATGGCGACGTCGTTTCGGATGTGGCGGCTTTTAGAGTAGCGGAGATCCGTTTTAAACAGGCAGTCGGCCGCAAACGCATCGATAATTCGACCGTAAGCCGATGCCGTCTCCCGGGTTGGATTTTCGTCACCTGACGCCTGAGTTGCGCCCAATGCCATGATGGTGATGCATGCAAGGATGATGATGGCTGTTCTCATGGTGCCCTCCTGGTAAATAACATTGTTTCAGAACTTTACATGGACTTAGTGCATCTGTTGCCTAATGAGTTGCTCCCACCTCCCTTCCAACGGCCATGGCGGTGGCCGCAACTCAGGTTCAGTATCATCAGGAGAGAAAGTGCTTGAGTGCTGTAAAGGTCTCGGCCATCGGGGGGTTATGGAATCTAATGCACTGAATTAAGCAATAAGGGTGCCATTGATTGCATATCCCCAATATTTAAAGATAAAATGATAAAACATGCTATATTTCATCCCTTCCTTTGTAAAAAAAGCCGACCGTTCACAGCAGTTTTGAGAAAGATTGATTCGATTCAAATATAAAATAAACTTTACTATTTATATTAGTTAGGCGTACAGGTGGGAAAAACCTCCCCCTGAGTTACTATGAACACGGTATGTCGAGGAAGTTTACTGTGTCGTCAGCGGTCGGAGGCAGGCCGGGCAAAACCATCGAAAAAAAAGTTGACAGACCTGTTTCAATGCTATAATCAGGTTTGAAGTCGTGAAGCTTTTATTCTGAGCCAAACCAATTTCAGGAAGACCCGATGACGCCCAATTTCGCAGACAGACTTTTTTATTTCTGGTTTTATTATTTTTACGCCCCCTGTCTGCCTGTGGTCCGCTGAGGGATTCCACTCAACCGAGCAAAAAGCCGCTGGCAGACAAAAGCCCGCGGCTTTCTTGTTTTTAAAGGCCGCGGGACCCCCGAATGTCCCCGGCCTTCTTTGCTCCCGAAAAGGAGAGCGCCGTGAAAAAGACCTATGATGTTTATGTTGAATCGTTCACCCCTCTGGAAGCGCCGGATGTCCTGAAACAAGAACTCCCCATCACTTTGAAAGCGAGCGAAACCGTGATCAGGGGTCGGGAGGAGATCCAGAAAGTTTTAAAGGGAGAGGACAGACGGCTGCTGGTTGTGACGGGCCCCTGTTCCATCCACGACGAGGCGGCGGCCCTGGAATACGCAGAGCGCCTCAATCGCCTGAGGCAAGAGGTGGCAGAGACGCTATTGGTGGTCATGCGGGTCTATTTCGAAAAGCCGCGGACTAACGTTGGGTGGAAAGGTCTGATCAACGACCCCCACCTTAACGACACCCGTGATGTGATGACCGGCATCCGGAAGGCTCGAAAACTGTTGATCGACATCGCCGAAATGGGTCTGCCCGCAGGTACGGAGATGCTCGACCCCATTACTCCCCAGTACATGGCCGGTCTGGTCTCCTGGGGGGCCATCGGCGCTCGCACCACCGAATCCCAGACCCACCGGGAGATGGCGTCGGGGCTGTCCATGCCTGTGGGCTTCAAGAACTGCACCGATGGCGGGCTGGACACCGCCGTCAACGCCATGATCGCGGCCGGGTCCCCCCAGAGTTTCCTGGGCATCGATCCCCACGGCCGGGCCAGCGTCGTCAAAACCAAGGGCAATCCCTACGCCCACATTGTCCTCCGGGGCGGCATCCGTCCCAACTACGATTCCGTGAGCATCCGGCAGGCTGTAGAGCAGCTCAGGCAAAAGAACCTGCTTGAAGGCGTGGTGGTGGACTGTTCCCACGCCAACTCCTGGAAGCAGTATCAGAACCAGCCCATTGTCTGGCAGGATGTCGTCAATCAGAAGATAGACGGCAACGACGCGGTGGTGGGATTGATGCTGGAAAGCAATCTCAAGGAGGGAAACCAGAAGAACACCGGTGACCTTTCCACCATGGGATACGGCGTTTCCATTACGGATGCCTGCATCTCCTGGGAGACCACCGAGACCCTGCTGCGATCCGCCCACGAACAGCTGCTTCGCTGCAACGACGAGGGCAATGGTTCTTACAGCCCGGCGCAGAACGGCCGTTATAAAGTGGCGGCGATGGCCTGAACATGGAGAGCCTGACCATCGACGGCGCCGCCGGGCGCTCGACCCTCCTGGTGGGGGAACAGCTGGAGCGGATCGGCGCCTATCTGCCGGCGTCGCCCGTTTTCATTGTCACCGACCCCATTGTCCGCCGCCTCTATGGAAATCAATTCCCCGACGGACCGGTCATCGAAATGGGCGTCGGAGAGACGGCCAAGACCCTCGATGCCGTTGCGGAGATCTACCGGGCGCTGATCGACCATGAAGCAGACCGGTCGGCGTTCCTGCTGGGCATCGGCGGCGG
>JAABTD010000299.1 GCA_011390065.1 Desulfobacteraceae bacterium | reverse complement strand
GATCTCATGGAATATCGAAGATAAATTCCCCTTCACTGTGGCTTTTGATGTATAAAGGGGCCGCGGCAACCAGCCGGTCCCCGCGCCAGATCGTCAGGTGGTTCGGGATCCAGCCCGTCTCCGGAGCGGCGCATCCGGTGGTTTCCAGCAGACGGAGCCAGTCCCACTCCAGAAACGGGGTCTCGGCAGGCAGGGCCAGGCGATCCCAGGCCGTTTTGTCGATTCGGGACATGTCGGCGATCCAGGCCGTGGAATAGGCGGTTCGGGGTTCGCTCATAATATGACTTTCCATCTTTTTTTCAATCCATTGCAAGGTTTTTCAGTCTATAATCATAGGGCATGAACGATCCCGACACAAGGGGGAAAGCGTCGGGATGATTCGCAAAAAAGGCTTGAAACTTTTACGGCGCTATGTTACGCGATCCCTTCGGTTTATTCTGCGCCCGCTTTGTACCTTTAACCCCAAGCTATCGGAAAGGAATCGGATAAGAAAATGACCTCAAAAAATGAAGTGAAGTTGGCGTATTGGCTCGCCGCCGTCTTCTTGGTTGTGGGGGTTTTGAGTTACACGGCCTTCTCCGCGAAACCGCCCGAGGAGCCGGTGCGGATGGTGCTCACCGCGAGCACCGGCAAGGTCGTGTTCGACCACTCGAACCACGCCTATGGATACGGCCTCGACTGTTCAACCTGTCATCATCATCCCATGGATGCGGATGAGATTCTCTCCTGCGGCGCCTGTCACAACCTGCCGGAAGACGGCAGCTCGCCCCAAGCGTGCCTGGATTGCCACGATCCGGAGGATTTCGATCTGGAAATGGTCCCGGGCCGGGCCAACGCGTTCCATTACCAGTGCGCCGGATGTCACGAGCAGAACGGCGCCGGGCCGATGACGAACGATTGTTCTTTGTGCCATATCAACTAGGATCGACGGTCACATTAATGCGGTAAACTAAAAGGTTGGACTATGATAAAGAGATCATTTTTCGGTTTGGCAAAGCCTCGGTTCGTGTATGAATCGCTCGATTCGCCCATGACGCCGGAACGGATTCCGATGCCCAGAAAGGCGACCCTCCATTTCGATCAGCCCCTTGAGCGGCGGGACGCTCTTCTGTTGAATCCCGGAGACAAAGTCAAGACCGGGCAGAAACTGGTCCTGACTGAGGAGAGCGAGGACTATGTCATTTCGCCGGTCACCGGTTCGGTTTCCTCCGTTTCCGCCTTCATCGGCGATTTCGGGGCGTCCTGCACGGCCGTTTCCATCGACGTGGCGGCGGAGGAAGAAATCGACAGCGGGTTTGCAGACGTCAGCGGAGATGTTTCCCTTGAAATCGCCGCCCGATATCTTCAGCACCTGCCCGGGAATCCGCCCTTTAAAGCCCTGACCGATCCCCGGACGCAGATCGAGACCATCGTCGTGACCGGCCTCGACCCGGATCTGCTGGTGGCCACCCATCAACAGATCGTTCAATCCAAGGTCAACGCCATCAACCGGGGCATCAGCCTTCTGAAGAAGATGACCCATGCAAAGCATGTGATCATCGCCCTGCCTCAGAAACTGGTGAAGCGGGCGGGCGGCGTCGGCGGCGCCTCCGGCGTGGAGATTCGCATCATCTCCGAAGATTACCCTTCCGCTCTCCCGCCTTTTGTCATGAAAGAGGTTCTCGGAAAGGTCGTGCCGGCCGGCAAGAGCAGCACCGACATGGGCGTCGCCTTTTTCACCGCGGAGGCGGTGGCGGGGGTGGCCGAGGCCTTTCAAACCGGCCAGATTCCGACGACCAAAACCGTGACGGTCATTAAAAAAGATCTTTCCCGCATGCTGGTGGAGGCCCGCATCGGCACGCCGCTCCGGGACATCTTCGCCATCTGCGGCGTCACCCTCAACGATCGTGATCGCATCATTCTCGGCGGCCCCATGACCGGCTCTTCGATTTACAGTGAAGATTATCCGGTGGGTCCGGAGACCGACGCGGTCATGGTCCAGGACAGCGCCGCCGTCTCCCTCGTATCCGACTATCCCTGCATTAACTGCGGCGAATGCGTGCGGATCTGCCCGGCGGACATCCCGGTCAACATGCTGGTGAGGTTCTGCGAAGCACGTCAGTATGAAACGGCCGCAGATGAATACGATCTTTATTCCTGCATCGAATGCGGGCTCTGCACGTTTGTCTGCCCCTCCCGGATTCCCATTTTCCAGTACATCCGCCTGGCCAAGTACGAACTCGCCAGGGCGGAAGGGAAGATCGAAGCGGAGGAAGAGGCCCCGGTAGAGACCACGGAGGAAGGTGCGGAAGAGACAGTGGAGGAATCACAAGAAGAGACAGCGGAGGAAACAGATGCTTAATCAGAAGAGATTCATCGTTTCACATGCTCCCTTCTGGCATGATGGGAGTAATATCACCGAGCGCAGCTACCACATGATCCTGGCGGCGCTCCCGGCAACGATCTTCGGGGTTGTCAAGTACGGCATGCCGGCGGTCGGCGTGCTGTCGCTATCCATTTCCTTCGCCATACTCTGGGAACTGGCCTTCAATAAAGTTTCCAAGGAGCCGCTGACCATCGGAGACGGCAACGCCGCCCTGATCGGGCTGCTTTTCGGCATGGTGCTGCCCGCCGGATCTCCCTGGTGGCTGGTGCTGGTGGGCACTTTCATTGCGGTGATCATCGGGAAGCAGATTTATGGCGGCATCGGCGGCAATCCCTTCAACCCCATTGCCATGGCCATGGCCATCCTGATGCTCTCCTGGGGACTTTACATCGACATCGACGCCTCCCTGATTCACTACAATTTCGACCATTTCGCCCTTTATCCCATAGGGGCTTTGAAGCATTTCGGCCCCTCGTCGGTGGAAGGGGTCGCCGTCGCCGACCTTATCATGGGGAATCAGGCCGGCGCCATCGGCACGACCTTCGGGCTGGGATTGATCCTCGGCGGCGTTTACCTGATCCTGCGCGGCTTCATCCGGTGGGAGATTTGCCTGTCCTTCCTGGCGGGCGTGCTCCTGACGGCCTTGATGTTCAAGGCCAATGACGCCGCGCGGTTCGGCGGCCCCGCCATCCATCTGTTCTCCGGCTATACGCTCATCGGCGCCTTTTTCCTGGCAACGGAGGATTCCTCATCCCCCGTCAATTTCGTCCCCATGATCATTTACGGGCTGGTCGGCGGCATGCTGACGGTGCTGATCCGGAACATCGGCGCCTGGATCGACGGCGTATTCCTGTCCATTCTCATCATCAATACCATTAACCCGCTTCTGGACAAAATTCGTCCGAAAGCCTTAGGAAAGGTTGTTTAAAATGCGTGAGATGATCAAAATGGTGGTAGTCCTTACGGTTTTAAGCGCTTTTTCCGGCGGCCTGCTCGCCGCCATTCGCAACAACACCCAGGACAAAATCGAGATGCAGCAGCTGACCTTCGTGAAAGGGCCCGCCATCAAGGATATCTTCGAGGGAGCGAAAAACGACCCTATCCAGGACCGGTTTACGGTTCAGGACGGCGATACGGAACGGACGGTCTTTGTCGCCCTTTACGATGACAAGGCCCCCGCCGTTGCCATGGAAGACTACGGCAAAGGGTATGGCGGCGATGTCGGCGTGATGGTCGGCATCGACGTGGAAGCCGGTACGGTCATTGGCGCCGGCGTCACCACCCATGCCGAGACCCCGGGCATGGGCGCAAGGGCCAAGGAAGATCCGGCTTTCGCGGCCCAGTTCAGGGGAAAAGACGCCGCCACCCCCATCCGGGTGACGGGCGACGGCGGCGAAATCAATGCCATTGCCGGCGCCACCATCACCTCCCGGGCGGTGAGCGCGGCGGCCACCAAGGTTGGCGAGGCTTACACGCGCCTGAAACCGGAAATCCAGGACAAGGTAAAAGAATTTACCAAATAGGAGATAAAGATGGCGAAATCTATCGGTCAGGAATTCGTAAAAGGTCTATGGGATGAGATACCGCCGTTTCGTCTCGTTCTCGGCCTCTGCCCCGTGCTGGCGGTGACCAAGACGGTGCAGGACGGCGTCGGAATGGGAATGGCCACCACCTTCGTGCTGTTCGGTTCCAATCTGCTCGTCTCGTCTCTTCGGAAGATCATTCCTCCCAAGGTCCGCATCGCCTGCTTCATCATCGTGATTGCGACTTTCGTGACCATGGTGGAGCTGCTGATGCAGGCCTTTGCGTATCCCCTGTTTCTCAGTTTGGGTATTTTCATTCCCTTGATCGTGGTCAACTGCATCGTTCTGGGGCGTTCCGAGGCGTTCGCCTATAAAAACGGCGTGCTGCCCTCCATGGCGGACGGACTCGGCATCGGCCTGGGATTCACCATGTCCCTGGGCGCTTTGGGCGCGGTTCGGGAACTGCTTGGCAACGGCACGCTGCTGGGCGCTTCGGTTTTCGGTCCCTCCTTCGAGCCATTCAAGTTCATGGTGGAGGCGCCCGGCGCATTCGTCTGCCTCGGACTGATGCTGGCAATCATGAACCTCGTGGGAAAGAAATAGGAGCGTAGAAGATGGGTGAATATATTGTCTTAGTCGTCAGTGCGATCCTGGTCAACAACATTCTGTTGGCCCAGTACCTGGGCAACTGCCCCTTTCTGGGCACGTCCAAGAAGATGGAAACCGCCGTGGGCATGGCCTTTGCGGTGGTCTTCGTTCTCGTAATGGCCGGGATGATCACATGGATGGTCAATGCGTTTGTTCTGGAAACCCTGGGGTTGGGGTACTTGCGAACCATTGGATTCATTCTGGTGATCGCTTCCCTGGTCCAGTTCGTGGAAATGTTTCTGAAAAAATCGATCCCGGCCCTTTACGCCGGTCTGGGCATCTTTCTGCCCCTGATCACCACCAACTGCGCGGTCATGGGCGTCTGTCTGATCAATGTCAACGAGGAATACACCTTCGTTCAGGCGCTGGTCTCCTCTTTCGCGTATGCGGTGGGGTTCGGACTGGCGCTGATTCTGTTTGCCGGCGTCCGGGAGCGCGTCCTCCTCGGACGCGTTCCCCGTCCGCTT
>JAABTD010000298.1 GCA_011390065.1 Desulfobacteraceae bacterium | reverse complement strand
GGTCAACTTGATGTGGGCCGGAAAGGACCGTTTCCGCACCACCAGATCGGTCCACTCGGCGTTGATCTCGTCGTGGATGTCCACCCCCTGGTCCTGGCGCCACTCTCGCACGGTCCATTGCTTATCTTCCTCGAATCCGAGGCAGTGAGGCTCGTTGACGAAAAAATAAAACCCCTGGTCGTCGGCGCCCTCCTTGTGGCTCAGGGAGGCCACGCCCAGGGGATAGTACCGGCAGGTGCTGGGACGGTCTTCGTAGACGATGCACCCTTTGTCGTCCCGCACAAAGGGACAGGACTGCTGCTCGTCGTCCAGAAGCTTCAGGGTCACCACCGGCAAATCGGTTTTCTCCAGCAGCTCCGGCTTGGTATAGATGGCCAGGAACTCCTCCGAAGACAGCTCCAGCCGGTTCTTGAGCCGGATGATGTCATAGGGCGTCAGGATAATATTGATGCCCCGGCAACATTTGGTGAAGCATTTGACGCCGGAGTGACATTCGAATTTAAACGTGCTGTCCGGCCCGAACCGGACCGGATCGATTTTCGCCATGGGATTGGACATGATCGTTTTTCCTCTCTTGGTGATATTCTCACGGTCCCCCATCCTGAAAACCGGGAAACCGATGTCGCTAACCTTAAGCATCTCGACAAAAATTGCAAATTCAACCCGAAAGAGGCGGGTTTGTCAAATGGTTTTGACTTGGCCGGGTGAATCGGGTAACCAATACCCATGAACGATACCACGCTCTTCCGATCTGAATCGAACGAGATCCGAGTCCCCCCAGATCAGATCGCCCGATACGCCGGCGGCGCCCGGTACCGGCCCGACGACCGGATGGGGCGGCTCATCGATGCGGCCCTGGCACAGGGAATGACCCTGGTCGCCCCGGCGTTCGCCTATGCCCTGCATGACGCGACAGATGGCCCCAAGGACGATTCCGGCGAACCAAAAACTCTCCGCCGCGCGGCGGCGGTCTGCACCCTGGGGCCGGCCCTGGAGGCCGAGGTCGGGCGGCTGAACGCCGGCGGCGATCCGGTCTCGGGGCTGCTCCTGGACGCCGCCGGCGTGGCGCTGCTGGAGGCCTTGGCCGGTCGGGCGATGACCCACTTGGCGGACGCCGCTCAGGCGGATGATCTTTACGCCGGCAACCGCTACGGCCCCGGCTATTGCGGCATGCCCATGACGGACCAGCCGCTGCTCTTCGGCCAGGTCGACGCCGCCCGGATCGGGGTCCGTCTGACGGAAAGTGGGATGATGCGGCCGGTGAAGTCCCTCTCTTTCTGGGTGGACTGGCTGAATGCGCCCCCGGAAGCGTCCGGAACCTACAAATGTCGACGATGTGCGCTGAAGGATTGTGCCTATCGGGTCCATTCGGACGGGGAGGCGGCCCATGGGTGAGGTCCGCCACACGATCCGGGTGGGTCCTGACGATAAAACCATCAAGGCCGACGAGGGCGAATCTCTTATAACCGCCCTGGCCTCTTCCGGCATCCTCCTGCGCTCCGACTGCGGGGGCAAAGGACGATGCGGCAAGTGCCGGGTGCGGATTCGCGACCGGGAAACCGGCCATGCCCGGTCCGCGCTGGCCTGCCGAACACCGGTCGAGACGGATCTCCGGGTGGAAATTCCCGACGCGTCGCGCCTGGCCCCGGAGGTGCTGCAGAAGGACCGATTGGCGCCTGCCGACGGGGTCCGGCTCCCCCTGGTCCGAACCCCCCTTCCTGCGGATCACGACTGCGGCCTGGCCGTGGATCTGGGCACCACCACCATTGCCGTCTATCTGTGCGACCTCGTTCAGGGCGGGGTGGCGGCTTCGGCCAGCGTCAAGAATCCCCAGGCATTGTTCGGCGCCGATGTCATGAGCCGGATCACCGCGGTGTCCGAGCGGCCGGAGCGTTTGAACCCGCTCCGGCAACTGGCGGTCGAGGCGGTTGAACAAACGGCCGGCGTTCTGTGCCGGACCGCGGGAACCGATCCGGAGCGCATCCGGCAGATGACCGTGGTCGGCAATCCGACCATGATCCACCTGTTCATCGGCCGGAATCCCGCCCCACTGGGCATTTTTCCCTATCAGCCGGCTTTTACGGCCGAAAACCGGCTCATGGGCGGAGACCTGAAGTTTCGGTTTCTGAAAAATGCCGTGATTTACACGCTTCCCCTGGTCTCGGGATTCGTGGGTTCGGATGCCGTAGCCGGGGCCCTGGCCGTGGATTTGCCGGGCGCCGCCGACGGAACCATGCTGGTGGACGTGGGCACCAACGGCGAGGTGCTGCTCAAAGCCCCGGAGGGGATTCTGGCCACTTCCTGCGCCACGGGGCCTGCTTTCGAAGGGGCCGCCATCTCCCATGGCATGTCGGCGACCCGCGGGGCCATCGATGACGTGAAGATCCTGGGCGATACAGTCCGATGGCGAGCCATCGGAGACGCGTCGGACCGGCCACTGGGCATCTGCGGCTCAGGGGTATTGAGCGCGACGGCGGCCTTGCTGTCGGCCGGGGTCGCCGGGCCCGACGGCCGCTTCCGGACGGAACCGTTCCCCCATGCACGGCTCCAGCGGGAGGAAGGAAAATGGCATTTCACCCTTGCAACAGCCGATGCGGCGGGATCCGATGATCCCATCCGCTTCACCCAGACCGATATCCGGGCCGTCCAACTGGCCAAGGGCGCCTTGCGGACCGGCATCGACATCCTGTGCGAGGAAAGCGGCATCGATGCGCCCGAACGGCTCCTGCTGGCCGGGGCCTTCGGCGCTTACATGGACAAGATGGACGCCCTGCGGATCGGAATGTTCCCCCCCATGCCCCCGGACCAAATTTCGGTCGCCGGCAATGCCGCCGGCATCGGCGCCGTCATGGCCCTGCTGGACGACGACGCCCGGAAGGCGGCATCCGTCATGGCATCGGCGATTCGGGTGGTGGAACTGTCCGCCCATTCCGGATTCCAGGACCGGTTCATCTCGGCGCTGTCCTTTCCGGAAGAAAGTCCCTTGCCGTCATGATCCTCTGGTGGCTCCAGCAGGTCGCCCTGACCCTGATCGCCATCTTTTTTCTGGCCTTCGGGATTCAGATTCTCATCGGCGCATACGGGCTCGACGATCCATTTACCTTTGTGATGGTTTTTTTCTCCTCGAACCTGATCATCCTCATCAGCCTCACGTTGCTCATCGGCTTTGTTTACCGGGGGTACCGGGTTTACCGGGAACTCAGAAGGGATGCGCCGCCGAATGGGGAATCCTGATCACATCTTAAACCGTTTCACGATCTCCGAAAGGCCGGCGGCCATCCCGGCCAGTTCCCCGGCCGAGGCATTGGTCTGGGAGGCGCCGCCGGCGGTCTCCCGGGCGGCGACGCTGACCCCCTGGATGTTTCTGGCAATATCCTGAACGGCCGACGCCGCCTCTTCCGCGTATCTGGCCACTTCCCGGACCCCTTTGGCCATCTCGTCCACATGGACGGCCACTTCCCTGGCTGCCTGGGCTGTCTCGTCGGTGGACCGGGCGATATCGTCCACCAGCCCGGCGGACTCCCTGGCGTTTTCGGCCACCTCTTTCACGCTGGCCGCATTGCCGGCAACGGTTCGGGAGATCTCGCCGGCCGTGGCGGTCTGCTCCTCGACCGAGGCCGCAATGGAGGCGTTGATGCCGGCAATCTCCCCGATGATCCCGTTAATGTCGGCGATGGCGGACGCAGCCTCCCCGGTGCTGGCCTGAATCCGATCGATCTGGTCGGAAATCTCCTCGGTAGCGTCGGCCGACTGGCGGGCCAGTTCCTTGACCTCCCCGGCCACCACCGCAAATCCCTTGCCGGCGTCGCCGGCCCCGGCCGCCTCGATGGCGGCGTTCAAGGCCAGCATATTGGTCTGGTCCGCGATGTCCTTGATCATCCCCACCACCTTGCCGATCTGCCGGGAGGCCTCGGACAGGGCATCGACCTTGGCGTCGACGTCTTCGGTCCGTCCCTGGGCGTCCCTGGAGATGTCGCTGGCCTTGACCGTCTGCCGGGCCACGTCGTTGAGGGAGGCGGTCATCTGCTCGATGGCCGCGGCCACCCCGTGGATGCCGCCGGCGATCTCGTCGGAGGAGCGGGCCATGTGCTGGACGTTTCCCGACGTTTTTTGCGAAAACCCCACCATATTTTCGAACGTCGCGGACATTTCTTCGGTCATGGCGGCCACGCTGGCCACCGATGAACTCGATTCCTCCGCCGATGCGGCCACCGTGCCCATGCTGGCGGTGACCTGCTCGGCGGCCGCAGCCACGGTGTCCGCCTGGCTGTTCATCTCCTCGGCCGAAGCCGCCATCTCGGTGGACAGGGAGGACAATTGTTCCGACGCGCCGGACAGGCTGTCGGAGGCGGATCGGAGTTCCTCCATGACCGACCGGACCGCCGTCACCGATCCATTGAAGTCGCCGGCCATCTGGCCGATCTCATCGGTCCGGTCGATGTCCACGGATACCGTCAGGTCCCCCTGGCCGAAGCGCCGGATGGCCCCGGCAATCCGCTCGATGAGACCCGCATAGCCGCCGGCCACGGCATAGCCCAGCACCGCCACCGCCAGGGCGATGACCGCGCCGATGCCGATGATCCAGCGCATCAGGGAAAACACCGGCGCATAGGCTTCTTTGTAATCGATCTCACTGATAAGGGCCCAGGTGATGTCTCCGAACCGGATCGGCTGGAAGGCGCTCAGAACGCGTTGGTTTCGACCGTCCACTGCAATCCGGATGAGCGCTTCTCCTGTTTCGCCTGAAAGGGCTTTCCGGGCGCTTTCCGTATCCACCATGAGATTCCGGTCAAAAGACTGGGCAACGGTCATGGGGGTATGATCAAGCACCGAATCCGACCGGAGGCGGCGTTCCGGCCCCACCAGATAACTTCCCCCGGTGCGTCCCATGCCGGCCCGGCCGGCCATGATCCGGTTGATCTCGTCGACGCCCACCTGAAAGACGATGACCCCCATGAGGGCGTCCCCGTCCCGGATCGGCGTTCCCAGAAATACCGAGGGCAAACCGCCGC
>JAABTD010000096.1 GCA_011390065.1 Desulfobacteraceae bacterium | reverse complement strand
CCGCCTATTCCGCGGAAGAAGAACTCCGCGGCGAACAAGATCGCATCAAGCACCTGATTGAACACATCAAGGATTTCAAGCGGGAAAACATCATTGAGAAAGGGGCTGTCGAAAAGCTGATCAAAATTATCGATGACACAATTGTGCTGCAAATTCAGCACGAAAATAAGTTTCACCTTGGCATTCTACGACAGCATATAAGTGATGAAACCGCGGAAAAATTTCTGAGAATCCTCGTTGAAATGGATGGCAAGGATAACATGGAAAGGATTGAAGACCATATCAGAGTCCTGCGGAATTTGTACGAAGACATATTGGACGCTTGCCCGCGCCTAATCCCGGATATGGCTCAAAATTGCACAAATGAACACGGCGTTGTCGTCCGGGGAGGAGAGACCATTCTCTGGCTGCTGAAAACGCAACGGATAGACGAAATTTTGCGAAATTTTTTGTTCAGCATTTGGAAAATCGGCAATGAAGTCGTTCATCAATCAGGAAAAGAAAAGCCCATATTCAAACCCACCACCGACACCGTCCACTCCCTGGTCTACGCCATGAAGGATTTCATCCGGTGGTTCGGCAAACTGGCGTCAACAGGTTGATCCTTAAGGCGATGCAGGCGATCCTGACGAAGGGTCTCCAACAAAATCCCGCCACCCAAAATACCCATGCGGCAGGTGCATGATGTTCGTGTACCCCAGGCCCACGGCCCGGCTGGCGGCGATGCCGCTGCGCAGTCAGCGGAAGCTCCGGCAGTAGATGACCACGGGCCGGTCCTTGTCCGGCCCGATGAGTTTTTTCAGATGGTCGCGCTTTTCTGAGGAGAATTGCAGCTTGTCGCCCGGGTGAAATTCCAGGTTGACCGCGCCGGGGATGTGCCCGGCGCGGTATTCGTAAGCGGGCCGGGCATCGATCAGCAGCAGATCGTCCCCGGCTTTAGAAAGGGCCGTCAATTCTTCCAGGTTGATGACCCGATACCCTTTCCGCTCGCCCTCCCGGACCGCCTCCGCCCACCAGGTCGGCGTTTCAGCCGCAACAGCAACAAAAGGCATCGCCGCCAAAACCGCCACCGCCAAAAACGACAAAACAACGCCCAACCGTCCCCAGCCGGCTTCAGCCGGGTTTCGCTTGTAGCCGGGGGATTCATTCCCCGGCGGCACGGGCCGGGCGACTGTTTTCAAAGACTGGAAACTTCGCCATTTCAAACACCCGTCGAGGTCCATCTTAATTACCGCCCTTCCCGAACCTCGTCATACCACAACTTGTGATGATGCATGGCGTAATCCTGGGGCACCTTGCCGGTGAACATGGAGATGAACGCGGGCCGTTCCCCGGCGGCGATGGATGCCATGTAAACATGAATCAGCAGCCCGGCGAAAACGAATCCCACGGTCAAAAAATGAATGAGGATGGCCCACTGGACCGGAGCGGTATTTTCCAGCATCACGTTCGACGCCGTCATGATGGCCCCGGTGACCACGATGACCACGCCCCCCAGAATCGAGGGGATGGCGAACATCTTCTGCCCCACGTTGTAAAATCCCTGGTCCGGGATCACCGGCTTGTAGCCGAAGCGCCCCTTCAGTATCCCGTCCAGCTTGTAGAGCGCCTTGTACCCGAGGGTCATCTGAATGCCCTTGTTGACCAGCCACAACACATCCCGTTTGGGATCGATGGTGAAAACCTCCTTTAGAAAAGGAACCACCTCTTTGGCCTTGGCGATCACATAGACCAGAAACACCAAGGTCCACAGGATGCCCACGATTTCGTGGACCAGCAGGAGATTGGCGCCGCCGCCGAAAATTCCCCGCATCATGTCCGTCCACCATCCGCCCACCGGCTGAAGGTCCGCGTTGCGGATCAGCCCGATGCCAGTGGCCAGCAGGAAGAGCCAGCAGGCGGCGTTGAACCAGTGCATGAAAATCGAGAGTTTCGTGTGCCGCTCCATCTGCTCTTTTTCCTCGGCGTCGTCTTTCTGGATGGATTGTTCATCACTCATGATCGGTCTCCTCTGTCTCCACCGGTTTTCCGCCATCCGTTGAATCGGATTCATGTCCGGGTTCCGGGTCGTTGACGAACAACTGTTTGCCCAGCATGGCCAGCACGCCCAGGGCGTTGATCCCCACCACGGCCCAGACCAACTGTTTCGCCCAGTCGCCCCACCAGCGGATGGGGGTCGGGGCCTGGGCCCTGACCGGCCAGTTCAGGGGGGCGGTGGCGCCCATGTAGTAGATGTTGGGGCGGGTATCCGATTCGCGGTTGACCACCCGGACCGTTTTGTTGTCCTTGAGCATTCTGGACACGTCGCTGTCCGGGTCGTTGATGTCCCCGAAGGCCCGGGCCTTGGTGGGGCAGGTAATCACGCAGGCCGGCAGCTCTCCCCGGGCCCGGCGGTGATCGCAGAAATCGCATTTATCCACGATCTTTTTTACCGGATGGCGGTACCGGGCGCCGTAGGGGCAGGCCGGAATGCAGGAGCCGCACCCGATGCAGAGGCGTTCATCCACCTTGACCACGCCGTCTTTTTCATCCTTGTAGGTGGCCCCCGTCGGGCAGGCGTGGACGCAGGTGGGCACGTCGCAGTGCATGCAGTTGCCCGGCTGGAAATGCATCCGGGAGAAGGTCTCCCCCATGGAGAAATCGACGCCGTCGTTCTTGATCCAGTTTCGCCAGTGCCCTTCGGGCACCTTGTTTTCCACCTTGCAGGCCGCCATGCATCCCTTGCAGTCGATGCACAGGGACGAATCGACGACCATGGCGAGTTGGGTTTTCATCAGGCAGCTCCTTTCCGCGCGACGCTCACGAAGGTTTCATGCATCGCCATGTTCCCGGAGAGCGCGTCGGCGTAATCTTCCATGAGGGCGGCCACGCAGGCCCCGGTGTTGTGGACCCCGCTCAACCCTTTGGAGAGCGCCCCCCAGCCGCTGGCCATGTAGACCGTGTCTTTCCGGATCCCCGGCTTCAGCTCGGCCTTGAGGGACTCCCTGCCCACCGGGCTTTTCACCACCACCGGGTCGCCGTCGCCGATGCCGAGGCGGTCAGCGGAATCGGGATGGATCCAAAGGGTGTTTTCGGACATGAACTGGTTGAGCAGCCGGTTGTGGTTGGTGGTGCAGTGGGTGAACATGGCGTTTCGCCCGAGGACCAGCCGGAACTTGTCCGACGGGATCGGCTTGGGCGGCGTGTAGACGGGGATGGGATCGAGGCCCATCTCCTTGTACCGCACGTTGTGGAGTTCGATCTTTTTGGACTTGGTCCGGTAGATTTTCCCCTCGTAGATGCCGTAGAGCTTGGACGGATTATAGTAGACGCCGTCCTCCGCCAGGGCCTTTTCGGCGTCGGGCAGGTCCTTGAGCTGTTCTTTCCGGTACCATTCCATGTCGAAATCGAAATATTCGCCCAGGTCCAGCCGGTTGGCCAGTTCCTTGAGAATCCATAAAACAGGCCGGGATTCGAACAGGGCCGGAACCGCCGGAACCCGGGTGGCCACGCAGGCGCAGGCCGCCGATCCCTGTAGCCCGGAAATCGGGTCGAGGCGTTCCAGATAGCTGGGGGCCGGCAGCACCAGATCGGACATCCAGGCGGTATCGCTCATGGCGATATCCACGCTCATCATGAAATCGAGCTTTTCGATCATCTGAAGGGTCTTGGCCTGGTTGGCGCCGGACTGGAGGGGATTCATCTTGTAAACAAACCACCCCTTGACCGGGTAGGGCTCGCCTTCGATGATCGCATCCCGCATGTGCTTGAAGGAGCCTTCTTCCTCGAACATCATGTGGGCCCGGCCGTGGTCGGCCCGTTCCATCATGTTGTCGTCGTACCAGGGGGCGTCGGGCAGGCTCGGGCTGGAAAGGCCCACCTGACGGGCGGCCAGCAGTCCGCCGGGCTGGTCCCAGTTGCCCAGAAGCGCGTTGACGATGGCCATGGCCCGCCGGATCTGGGTGGAATTGACGTAGTCGGAGGTCCGCCGGCCCGGATAGATCATGCTGGCAGGCGCGGCCGCGGCCAGTTCCCGGGCGATGCGCCGGATGTGGCGGGCCGGGATTTCGGTTTCCTTCTCGGCCCATTCGGGCGTGTAGGGCTGAACGTGGGCGGTCAGTTCTTCCATGCCGCTCAGCTTTTCGGCGGCGTAGTCGGCGTCGTAGAGCTTCTCGTTGATGATCACATGGGCCAGGGCCAGGAAAAACGCCAGGTCGGTACCGGGACGGACGGGGTACCACTCGTCGGCCAGGGCCGCCGTCTTGGTGTATCGGGGGTCGAGGACCACCAGCTTCTGCCCGTTTTTCCGGGCCGTCATCAGGTCGATGCTGTCCGGCGTGATCAGGGCCTCGAACCGGTTGGCGCCGGCCATGACGATGTATTTGGAATGGAGCACGTCGGCGAAGGGGACCTCCCCGAAGGTGTCCAGATATGCGCGATTTCGGCTGATGAGACAGTTGGATTCATGGGTGACCACGTTCCAGGACCCGAACACCGACGCGAACCGGTGAACGAACTGGGACTGGGTGTCGGAGCCGGGCGAAAACAGCACGCCGCAGCGGGTGTATTGGTCGGCGATGGCCGCAAGCTTTTCAGCAGCGTAATCCAGGGCCTGTTCCCAGGACACCCGCTGCCACTTGCCCTCCCCCCGTTTTCCTTTGCGGAGGAGGGGATATTTCAACCGGTCGGGATCATAGAGCTGGGCGATGCCCGCGTTGCCCCGGGCGCACAGCATGCCGCGGGATTTGAGGAATTTGGGGTTGGGATCGAGCTTGGCGACGACGCCGTCTTCCACCCGGGCGATGAGGCCGCATTTGTTGAGGCACATGTCGCAGATGGAAAACACTTTCTCCGCCGTATCCTCTCCCGCCGCCGCGCCCTCGGCCGCCGTCAGGGCATGCAGCACCCTGGGCTGTCCGCCCACGGTCGCCGCAGTCGCAGCCGCGCCGGACCACTTCAGAAAGTTTCTGCGGGAAATGGGGCGGTTGATGTTTGAAGATGACATTTCGTTTCTCCTAAAGTATCGGTCGGGGAGAGGAAGGTTGCTCCCCTCCCCCCCCCGTCCGAATCGTCAGTGGGTCGTCGGATGCCGACAATTACTTGCACTTGGCCGGAGACGGCGAGTCGAAGGCATGGCCATGAACGTAGGCCAAAATGTCCTTCAGGTCATCCTCAGACAGCTTGGTCCATTCCGCCGAGCACTCGAAATCTTCGTACTTATTTTTCTCGAAGATCCGCTCCCACTGGGCCTGGGTCTTGCTGTCCGGGTTCAGGGCCGGGGCCGATTGGCCGTCCTGGTGACAGGCCCGGCAGTTTTTCCGGAACAGAAATTTTCCCTTGCGCTCGTTGCCCATGTCAGCGGCCATAACGGCGGCGGTCATGGTGACGATCAAGCCCAGCCCCAACAGTACGATAGCGATTCGTTTAAACATTGTTGTCCTCCTTCATTAAATTTAGTGGATCAGAAAACTTCCAATAAACAATCGATTTGTTTGCGTGGGGCGAAAGATTTTTCGCCCCTACAACATTTCACTACCAGATTTCATAATTGCCCGACGGGTCGCATTTGCATTCGGCTTCCAGGTACTTGACCGCGTAACCGGCGTCCTTGAGCACGTTGTAGGCGATCTCGCCCCGCGCCCCCGTCTGGCAGTGGACGACGATGAACTTGTCCTTGGGGATGTCCTTCATACGGGACTTGACGTCGTCCAGTGGGATGTTGACGGCCCCCGGAAAATGACCGGCTTCGTAATCCACGGGGGTCCGTACATCGACTACCGCGATCAGCTCCGAATTAAGGGATTTCTCAAAAGCGGAGATGCTGATCTGGCCGGGGCCCAGCTTTCGCTCCCAGGCGATGACGTTGTCCACGTCGGCGAATGCCGGTTCGCCCGTTTCCAGCGCGTATCCGGCGTCCCGCCATTTTTTCAGGCCCTCGTAGAAGCCGACCGCCTTTTTGTACCCCCATCCCCGGGTCGCCTTGACGGCGGCGTCGATCTCTTCGGGCGTGTCGGAATAGATGACGATGGGCGCGCTCTTGGAGAGCGGCAGGGCGTATTCGGTCCATTCGTATTCCGCGAAGGGGAACCCGTAGGCGCGCGGAATATGTCCCTGCTTCACTTTATCCGGTGATCGCGTATCCACGATCACCACGTTGCCGGTTTTCACGAAATCGACCGTCGGGGTCGACCGGTTGCCGGCCTTTTTCCAGCCGGGCATGCCCTCGATGTACACTCTGGCGTTGTCATAGCCCCATTTCTTCGCCAAACTGGCGGATTTCGGACTCATGACTCATGTAGGCCCTCCGCAGTAGAAGACCATCGCCGTATCCTTTTCCGCCGGCAGCAGGTCGGCGCCTTTCTCCTTCAGTTTCGTGTAGGGGATGGAGACGGCGCCGGGGATGTGTTCTTCATTATACCGCGCGACCGGACGGGCGTCGATCAGAAGGAAGTTCGGATCATTCCTGGTCAGTTCGACCGCCAGTTCCCCGGTCTTTATTTCCGAGATGCCCTTGGGCAGGGTCACCAGGTTCATCGAAACGACATGGGCGACGTTGTCGGCGCCCTCGGGCCGATAGTGGACGGTGACCGATTCCCCTTTTTGGACGTCCTCGGCCGATTCGGCGTTTTTGTAGACCGTTTTGTCGATGAGCTTGAAGCTCATGAAGCCTTGATCCTTCGCATTGATGGCCAGGGCGTGGGCCGTAAGGGAAATGCCGGTCACCTTCCCCTTGACGGTCAGGAGATCCCCCTGGGGGGACGCCGCCGTCGGCGCGTTCTTCGCCGCAACCGCCGACCCGAAAGCCAGGAGGAGAATGCACGCAGCGATCCATAATCCGTGGGTTCGCTTCAACATGGTCGGTACACTCCTTTCTTCAATCTTATGGTTTATGTTAAAATCTCAGGGTGGCCGAGACATAGCCCACCCACACATCGTCGATGACGGCGTTAAGGGAATCCAAAGCCGTGGCGTCGTCGATGTCGATGGGTTCGCCCAGCGGATTCCCGCTGCCGGTGTAGCGGTAGTCGTAGTACTGGCCGCCGAGCTTCACGAAGAAGTTGCGTCCGAAAATCGGCTGGATGTAATAGCTTTCATAGACGCTCCCGCGGACGGCCAGCTTGCTGCCCACCAGGGAATCCTCGGCGCCGGTGAAATTGAACCAGTACTGGGACCCCCAATTGTACTCCAGGCCCAATTTGGCGTCGAAGGGCATGGGGAACCGGGCGCCGGCGTAGATGCTGTAACCGTCGTGGCTTTTCAGATCGCCGTTGGAACTCAGCAGTCCCTGTCCCAGCAGTTCGTAGAACGGGTTTTCGGAGATCCGGTCGGGATCGGTGTGGCTCCAGGCGCCCGACAGGAAAAAGTCGATGTCTTTTTCGAACAGTTCATAGGTGTTGGCCCGCAGCAACAGGGTGGCCGCGTCCCAGTCGCCTAGTTCGGTGGAGGGCTCCAGCCGGGAGATGAATCCGCCCTGGTTGGGGCTGAAATTATACCGGCCGGCGTCGTCCTTGGAGACGATAAAGGGCATCACCGTCAGCCCGGTGAACCCGTCGGAGATCCCCGAGGCATGGGCGTAATTGAACACGGCGCTGTAGAGCCCGTTGTCGTAAAGGGTGGCGATGAAGCCCAGGAGGTCCACGTCGTCCACCCGGGGATTGGCGTTGAGGGAGAAGCTGTTGCCCCATTCGCCCTCGAAACCGACGCCGTAGCAGAGTTTAAAGGCGGCGCCGGGGATGCCCGTCACATCCTCCAGTCCGAAATTGAGCGACGCGCCGTCGAACTGCCAGTTGATGATGTGGGCCAGCGGCGACCCGCCCTCCAGGCTGTAGTTCCGGAACTCCAGCGGCGGACCGTTCGTGGAAGGCCGGCGTCCCAGGGAGAAGTTCATGGGCACAGGTCCGACATCGCCATGGAGGTTGAAATAGGCCCGCTCCAGCCGCACCGTGTCGCCGTGGGGCAGGCTGGTGGTGTTGCCGTCGAAGGTGACGTCGCCCAGGCTGCCGTTATTGAACTTGACGCCGGTGCTGTCGCCCCAGACTTTATAGACCGCCAGGCGCCCGCCAAAATCGAGATGGTTGTTGACCCGGGCCTTCATGTCGAGGTGGAGCTTGGTGGTGAAAGCCTTGTCGTTGTCGGCGTCCTGCTTTTCGGCTTCCGGGATCATATCGTTTTGCTGCATAAACCCCATCATGTCCTGAACCTGTTGGCCTGTAGCGCCGTTGAAGCCGCCTTGGGCCACCGGCATAAAAAAAGCGTTGATAAACTGATCCGGCGCCACCCGAATGTCGCTGTAATGGATGGAGTCCACCCGGTTCCGGAAATCGATGCTGAAAGAGACCTTATCCGTGGCCGTGTGCATCTCGGTTTTGCTGACCCGGTCGGCCAGTTCGTCGATCTCCTCTTCGTTCTCCTCGATGGTCTCGATCTTCTCTTGGAGTTTTTTCATCTGCTCCTGGAGCAGCTTCATCTGTTCCTTGAGGTCGCCCACGTCGTCCTGGGCCATCGCCGGCGGCGGACCGCCCAGCACCAGGGCCGCCGTCAGCAAGACGGCCGCCGCCCCCATCCATTTCGCCTTCCGTCCTGTTGTCATCATCCGCTCCTTCCCCTTGCTAAAGTCATTGCAAATGGTTCATCATGGTCTTAAATATACCAAATTTTAATAGCAATAGATATGCTAATTTCAACAGCAATAGATGTGCCAACATTTAATTTTTTTCAAAATTTTACATATCAGCCTAAAAACATACGACCTTGGTCAATCGCCGAAGACGCTGAACCGAATTTTTCCATAGCGGAGCATCGACAGCACCTTTATCATGTGATAAATTAGTGATTAAGCAATTTATCACATGAGGAGGACGGCATCACAATGGATGAAACGGCCTTCAAGGCCTATTGCAACGATATTTTCAATTTCATTGAAGACGGCCTGATGGTGGTGGGATGCGACGGGACCATCATCACGGTCAACAGCGCCATGGAACGACTGTCGGGCTACGACCGCGACGCGCTGGTGGGGTCGAAATGCAGCGTGCTCAACTGCGATGCGTGCAGCCGCATGCGGAAAGTGGACAGTAAGTGGTGCATGTTGTTTGAACGGGGCGCCATCAATCGAAAGCGGTGCCTGTTCATGAAAAAGGATGGAACCTACCTGTCGGCCCTCAAAAAAGCCACTGTTTTAAAGGACGACAAGGGCCAGGTGATGGGCGCCATCGAAACCTTCACCGACCTGGCCGAGATCGACAAGCGGGACCAGCAGATCGAGCAGTTGTCCCTCCATTTGGCCTCGGACGTGGGGTTCTGCGGCATCGTCGGCGAGTGCGCGCCCATGCTGCGGCTGTTCAACATCATCGAAAAAGCGGCGGAAAGCGACGCGCCGGTCTTCATCTATGGCGAGAGCGGCACGGGCAAGGAACTGGTGGCTCGGGCCATCCACGATCTGGGGCGGCGGCGGGAAGGTCCGTATGTCCAGTTCAATTGCGCGGCCCTCAACGAATCCCTTTTTGAAAGCGAGCTGTTCGGGCATGTAAAAGGCGCGTTCACCGGCGCCTACCGCCATCGCATCGGCCGGTTCGAGGCGGCCCACACCGGCGACATCTTCCTGGACGAAATCGGCGACATCCCCCTGTCCACCCAGGCCAAGCTGCTGCGGGTGCTGGAAACCCGCATGTTCGAACGGGTCGGCGATCACAAGCCGATCCATGTGGACGTGCGGATCATCTGCGCCACCAACCGGAACCTCTCCCAACTCGTCTCCGAGGGCCAATTCCGGGAAGACCTGTTTTACCGGATCAACGTCATCCCCATCCACATCCCGCCGCTCCGGCAGCGGAAAGAAGAGATCCCGCTGCTCACCCGCCACTTCATCTCGAAGCTGGGCGAAAAAACGGGCAAACAGATCACGGGCATCTCCCCGGACGTCATGGCCCGGTTCATGCGTTATGACTGGCCGGGAAACATCCGGGAGTTGAAAAGCGTTCTGGAATATGCTTTTGTGGTGGCGGAACCGGAAACCATCCACGCCCAGCATCTTCCGGAACATTTCGGCAAGGCGGATCAGACCCCCGTGGCCGATCCCATGTCAAAGCCGCGATCAGCGATGACCGCCGGCGCCGGCCTTCAGGACGCGCCGCCGACATCGATAGACGACGCCCCGGACAGCGAACGCCAGGATCTGGTGGAGGCGCTCCGAAAAAGCGGCGGCAACAAATCCCAGGCCGCCAAGCTGCTGGGGGTCCACCGGATGACCGTCTGGAACCGGATGAAAAAATACGGCATCGCCCTGGAAAAAGAGATCCGGAAAGCGCCGGATACCGCCTGACGCGATAACCCAACAACACATTTTCCCGACACTAAGGAGCGACATGAAACCTATCGGACCCTATACATTCGAAACCTTCAAGGAGAAGGTCGCCGCTTTCCACGGATACCCGGCGCCCGGCGTCATCATCGGCGGGTACATGGTGGCCCTGGCCCAGGAAAAGATTTCCAGGGACGTCCTGTTCGACGCCATTGTGGAAACCCCCAAATGCCTGCCGGACGCGGTACAGCTCCTGACGCTTTGCTCCTACGGCAACGGCTGGATGAAAGTCTACCCCTTCGGCCGATACGCCCTGTCGCTGTACAATAAATACACAGGGGAAGGCGTCCGCGTCCGGATCGATCCGGACCGGCTGAAAGCATGGCCTCATATCGAGATGTGGCTGTTCAAAACCCAGCCCAAAAAAGAACAGGATTCCGACGCCCTGTTCGATGAAATCGCCCGCGCCGGCGCGGACATCTGCGGCGTCGCGCCGGTTCAGGTCAAAGAAGACGCCATGAAACGGTTCAGCTTCGGCGACATCGGGCGTTGCAAGGAATGCGGGGAGCCGCATCCGGTGAAGTTTGGGGATGTGTGTAAGGCTTGTGGGGGGGAGTCGCCTTACCTTTAGATCGCTGGAGAAACGTAAATCCTGCTTGAATATATTCAGAAGGCCATGGACCGCGCAGTTCAGGAGATCCTTACGGAAGACAGCAGCTACTACGGAGAAATTGAGGAGTGCAGTGCGATAACCAATATCGACCCCGCCGGCTTCCGCCTGCTCATCGACGAAACAGAATATTTCGTCCCTTTTGAAGATTACCCCCGCTTCAAGCAAGCCAGGATCTTTGAAATCTTCAACATGCAACGCCTTTCCCCCGACCAGTTCCACTGGCCGGACCTGGACATCGACATCGAACTCGACGCCCTGAAAACGCCGGAAAAGTATCCGCTGGCCTGGAAAGATGGAAAGTGACGCTGCTCTATCTCCGCATCCTTGTCGAGGCTCTTTTTCAACTCCCGCACCTGCTCAATGCTCAACTTCGTTGCGAAGGCAATCTGCTCATCCGTAAGGATTCCCAAACGGATGAAATCTTTCATGGTTTCTTCCCTGCCTTCGTCAAACCCTTCCTTATTGTAAATACCTCCCCGCTCCGAGCCGGATCAATCCCGGAAGATCCGCCCGAATGCGCTCCGAACAACGGCGCTGAAGGGCGCTGGGCGTTTCCGGCACATCGTAATGGTCAAATCGCCCGTCGATGCGCAAATGACGGGCCATGCTGAACGCCTTTCGAGTCTCCCCATCTTGCCGCGGCTGAAGCGCCAGAAGGAATGCAATTCGGGTTTCCCGGGGCCATTCCGACAGGGGGATCCTTCGGTTGATCAGATCAACGCATTCTTCCAGGATTTTATTCTCATGGGCAATGAAACTTTCCAGATCTTCGCGTTCATGTGTTTTCATTGTCGTCCGGATTCCATGCATCGTTCAGCGAATCCATCATATACGCCGGCAGTTTCAACCTTGAGATGACATCAGCCGGATTTTGGGCGCCCAATCGCCGAAGAACGGATACAAAGCTGTCCGCGTATCCCAGAACAGCATCCCGGTTCCCGTGCCATTTCCAAATGGCATTAAATCGCTCGATCAATCGGTCCGAATCGGTTTTTTCATACAAAACAGCCAGGTCATTCCGATCTTTTTCTCTTCCCGTATCCAGCTTGATCAAGAAAAGATCTTCGGGGCTCAATTTTCGGATGGTGACGTCGCGATCCCCAACTCGCATGACATGATCGGGTTCCGATTGCCCGATATCCCGCAACATGATGCCGCCCCAGATATTTTCGACGGAAGTCACATCGATTTTGAAATTCGGCCCGTATTCCGATTTGAATTCCCGCTCGACCTGATAAACGATGTCGTCATGGAAATCACGGATATACAGATCGACATCATAGGACATCTTGCGGATGTCGTGAGCCGTCATAGCCGTTCCGCCGACCATGACGATGGGTTCCTGGAACGGCATTCCCCGGCTTTCCGCCGTCTCCAGTAAACGGCGGATCACCTTCAGCACGTCATGATATCCGATGGGTCCATTTTTCAATTCGTCAGACGCTTTCCAATATCGCCTTGGCTGGAATCAACCCCGTCGCCGACGCCGATACGATATTGCCCGCCACGCCGGGGCCGTCGCCCGCCACCCACATGCCGCGAATCTTCGTCTCCAGCCGCTCGTCGGTTTCCACCTGGGTGGCGAAGAATTTGATCTCCGGGGCGTAGAGGAGCGTCTCGTCGTTGGAGACGCCCGGCACTACCGGGTTGAGCTTTTCCAACCCCTCCATGAGATTGGTCAGGATCCGTTCCGGCAGGGCCATGGCGATATCGCCGCAGACCACGTTTTTCAGGGTCGGTTCGATGTAGCCTTTCCGGACCCGGTTCCAGGTGGACCGCCGGCCCCGCTTGAGGTCTCCGAACCGCTGAAGGATGGGCCGTCCCCCGCCGATCAGCGACGCCAGGTTGCCGATGGCTTCGCCGTAAGCCTGGTTGTCCGTCACCGGCTCCGTCAGCACCACCTTGGAGAGGAACGCGAAATTGGTGTTTTCCGACTTCCGCTCCCGGTAGGCGTGGCCGTTGACGCAGACGAAGGTCCGGTAGTTCTCCTGGGAGACGAACCCGCCCTGGTTGGTGCAAAATGTCCGGGTGCTGTCGTCGTATTTCTGGGTCTGAATGAAAAACGTCGGATCGTAGATGATGTCGCACAGGTCCTGCATGATCTCGTTGTGGACCTCCACCCGCACCCCCACCTCGATGCCCCGGTGGGACAGGCCGATGCCGTTTTTTTCGGCGATCCGGGCCACCCAGTCCGCCCCCACCCGGCCCGGCGCCAGGATGACGTGGTCCGCCAGATGCGTCCCCTTGTCGGTCGTCACCCCTTTAACGACGCCGTCCGTCACCAGCACGTCCAGCACGTCCTCGGAGGTCTTGAACGTCACCCCCTTTTCGACGATATGATCGGCCATTCGGGCGATGTAGCCCGGCAGGGAATCGCTGCCCAGGTGCTTCTGCTTGATGATGAGCAGGTCCACGCCGAACCGCTTGGCCATCTTCCGGATCTCCTGGGCCTTTTCCATGTCGGTGGGATAGACGGGGCCGTCCATGCCGAAGCGGTTGAAAATTGCTTCGGTTTCGTCGATGAGGCGCTGGGCCTCGGCCCGCGGCATGAACTGGGTCAGATCGGTCTTGCCCAGTTTATGGATGTAGTTGAGCTTCCCGTCGGAAAAAAGGCCGGCCCCACCGATGCCGCACAGAATATTGCACGGCGCGCAATGGATGCAGTCGTTTTCGGTATTGATCGGGCATTTTCGCTTCAGGGGCGGTTTCCCCTTTTCGATGAGCAGGACCCGTTTATCGGAATGTTCGCACAGATAATAGGCGGCAAAAAGACCGGCGGGACCGCCGCCCACGATAATCACGTCATAAAAGACGTCTTTTCCCGAGGTTTCCATCTGGGCCCGGTATCCTTTCTGTCCGTTTTATTCAGGATTTCAGCCGATTCAAAATGGACCGCACGACAGCCGACGGTTCGTGGAATACCGAGGGCCGATGGGGGACATCTTTGCAGGCCGCATCGGCAAACCGGGTATCCACAAATTTTTCCAGGTCGATCACGGCGCCGCAATCCATTTTTTCCGCCATATACCGTTGAATCCGGTCGAGATCCGCCAACACCGGATACAGGTTGTCGGTGCGGATGCCGTGGGGTTCGCTCAATACGCTTTCCAGGATCGACGGGGTCAACTTCAAGCTGCCGTCGGGATCGAGAAAATCCACCGCCATCCGGGCGGCTTCAATCGGCTTTTCGTGGATGAACCGACCGGCCCGCACCAGCATTTCCGTGAACTCATGGGCCGCATCGGGATGGGTTTCCATAAACCGGTTCTGCATCGCCACCACGCAGCAGGGATGGTGTTCCCACATCTCCCCGGAGAGAAACAGCAGTTCGGCGCCGCCATCTACAATGGCCTTTCTGCCCACCGGCTGGGCCACCATGAACCCGCAGGCATCGGGACTGTCCGCCAGAAAATCGGGCATCCGGACCGGCGGGGCCACTTCAAAGGCCACGTTGACCCCCTGACTCCCCACCGTACCGGGTCGGAGGCCGATCTCGGTCAGAAAAATGTCTGAAAGCATGTGGTGGATAGACAGGATATGAGGGATAAAAAAGGTTTTACCTCTGAAAAAAGCAGCCGGATCCGCCGCATCGCTGATGCCGCGTTTCCTCACGCAGATGCTGCCGTTCTGATGGGCGGACAGCACCATCCGGATGCCGGCGCCGTATCCGAACAGGTCCATGGCAATGGGGGCCAGCACCAGGGCGGCATCCACGCTTTCGTTTTCCAGGGCCTTTTGAACCGGGTTCCATCCGTCCATGCACCGGGTTTCCAGATCGAAATATCGCGGCCGGCACTCCCCGATCCGAATGAGGTGTTTTAAAGCGCCCAGCACCAGGTGATCGGTAATCTGAATGTGGGCCACGCTCAATTTGGTTTTAGACGGTGATTTTTTGCGGGCAGCCGATCGATCCAAGGCATCATGGGTCGCCTTCTTTTTATCAAAAGTCTCTTCGATCACCTGTTTGAGTTCTTCCGGCGTAAAGGGCTTGGCGATAAAATGGCTGACCCCCGCCATGACGGCCTTGATCAGTTGCTTTTTCTCGCCCCGGGCGGTGGCCATGATGAAAGGAATATCCCGGCATGTCCTATCGGCCCGGACCCACTCCAGAAGCTCGTAACCATCGGTGATCGGCATGTTCCAATCGCTGATGATCAGATCGAATTTCTCTTTTTGAAGTCTCTCGATGGCTGCCGCGCCGTTCTCAACCGCCGTGATATGACGAAATCCCAGATCTTCCAGGATGCGGGTCTGCATGGCGCGGGTCGCTTTGAAATCTTCCACCAGCAATATGCGGATTTCGGGATCGATGGCCATTTACCCTCCTAATGAATGAAAAAGTCCCAAGGGATGAGAAAAGGATGAAATCATCTGACGTTTTTTAATATCCTGAGTCCACCCCCGACGTCAACCATTCAGGGATTCAAAGCGATATTTGACGGATATGGGCGGTGAGAAGTCCATTTTCAAAAATCCCTTTCCGACATCGATGCATTCCGATAGGATCAGCAGCCCATTCGACTGATCGTCATGATCCGGCCTGGATCAAAGCTGACGCAAAGATTTGGAGAAACGAGATGAACGACCGGAAAGCAGAAGACGGCGCCGTATCCGCCGGAAAAGAGAATGCCGATGCAGGAACAGATATTTCAGCCGCCAGAGAGCGATTGGCCGTCCGGATATCGGGCGGCGCCGTCGTGATCGCCCAGGCGAATGAAAACGAAGGCATTTGCGAACTGCATCTCACGCCCGGGGAGGCCTTGATGCTGCTGGATATCCTTCAGAATGAATCCGAAAGACTGGAAGAAATGGCCCTGAAAGCCTCTCCGATCCCGATTCGATTCGATTTCAGAAAATAGCCCGGAAGATACGGCGCATCAGCCGATCAGGCTTGCCATGTCCGGAGGCAGCGGCGCATCCAAACTCAGCGCAACATTTGAGAAAGGATGCCGGATGGAGAGTCCGGCGGCATGCAGGGCCTGGCGATGCAACCGCAGCCGGCGTCGGTCTTCATCGCTCAGTCGGTCTTCAATAAACCGGATAAAGAGGGCGTCGTCGGGCCCGTAGATCTTGTCCCCCACCACCGGGTATCCCATCCCCGAAAGGGTGGCCCGGATCTGGTGCAGGCGGCCGGTCTCCGGGACCGCTTCCACCAGCGTCAGCCCATCCTTGCTGGCTGTCCCGCGTAAAAGCGTTCGGCAGGTCTCTGCCGTCGGCCCCGATGGGCATTCTCCATCGGGATAAAACCGCCGCTTTTTTCTCACGAGGCTTTGAAAATCTCGCACCAGATACCCGCGCGCATCAATCTCTCCCATGGGAAACCGCCCCTCAACCAGGGCCAGGTACCGTTTCCGCACCGCTCCGGAAGAGAATCGGGCGCCGCAGCGTTTCGCCGCCTGCGGCGATTTCGCAACCAGCACCAGACCCGATGTCTCGCGGTCAAGGCGATGGACAAAGTGGATCACATCCAGCCCTTCCCGTCTTTGCAACAGCGCCCAGAGCGTGTGCCGGAAATAGCGGCCGCCCGGATGACAGGGCAGATTGGCCGGCTTGTCGACGACCAAGAGGTGCGCATCCTCATAGACTTTCCGATAACCGGTTTCCACAGGCGGCTCATCTGTATCCGATGGCAGATATTCAAGGCGATCGCCTTCTGAAATGCGGGCATCCGGAAACGTCGGCCCGCCATTGACGCGGATGCGCCCGTTGGAGATCTCGGCTGCCCATGCCGGGCGATCGAGGTAGGTGAACCGCCGCTCAAGGAGATCGATGACAGTCAGACCCGCCCATAACGCATCAATGAGGATGACGGCTTTTCGCTGGTTCATACAGAGTTCAAAACCGATGCCTATACAGGAGGAGGCGATTGCCATCGTCTGCTATGAAGGGAATCGGTTTGCCCGTCCGGTAGGCCAGCGCCTGGCAGGTGGCGATAAGCTGTCCGGCGCCATCCGTCACCCGGATATCGTAATTGGCGGTTTTCCGGGTTCGGCTCACCGTTCTGGCTTCGGCCCGCAGCCGGGTTCCCGGGGTCGGACTGGCCACGTAAGTAACATTGACGTTCAACGCCACGGCGATGGTTCCATCGGTCTGGCTTACGGTTTCGAAGGCTTCGTCAATGAGGGAATAAACAGCCCCGCCGTGGATCCTTTCATAAATATTGGCCATTGCCGCCGGGTCGTAGGTCATCTCCACGGCGGAAAAATCCGCGGACAGTTCCACCAGTTCCATGTTCAGCAATCGGGCGAAC
>JAABTD010000297.1 GCA_011390065.1 Desulfobacteraceae bacterium | reverse complement strand
CCGGTCACGGAAGCGTTGCGGACAATGGGCGCCGGTCCCGATGCGCTGGCAATCTGGGTGGAACTGAGATGTCAGGATATACGGGAGGACTCCGATGAAGAAGATGGTTGACGGCGTTGGAATACCAAGGAGGCATCACTGAATGAAACGCGCTTTAATTACCGGCATCACCGGTCAGGACGGGGCTTATCTGGCCGAGTTTCTTTTAAAAAAAGGCTACGAAGTCCATGGAATCAAACGGCGGGCCTCGTCTTTTAATACAGAACGGGTGGATCACCTTTACAAAGACCCCCACGAGGAGAATGTCCGCTTTTTAATGCACTACGGGGACCTGACCGACGCCACCAACCTGATCCGGATCATCCAGGAGGTGCAGCCGGATGAGATCTACAACCTGGCGGCCCAGAGTCACGTCAAGGTGTCCTTCGAAACGCCTGAATACACGGCCAATTCCGACGCCCTGGGCACGCTCCGGCTGCTGGAGGCCATCCGGATTCTGAAGATGTCGGACCGGGTGCGGTTCTATCAGGCTTCCACCAGCGAGATGTACGGCAAAGTCCAGGAGATCCCCCAGAAGGAGACCACGCCGTTTTATCCCCGCAGCCCCTACGGCGCGGCCAAGGTCTATGCCTACTGGATCACGGTCAACTATCGGGAAGCCTACGGCATGTTCGCCTGCAACGGCATCCTGTTCAACCATGAATCGCCCATCCGCGGCGAGACTTTCGTGACCCGGAAAATTACCCGGGCCGTGGCCCGCATCAAGCTGGGACTCAAGGACTGCATGTACCTGGGCAACCTGGACGCCAAGCGGGACTGGGGCTTTGCCGGCGATTACGTCCGGGCCATGTGGGCCATGCTCCAGCAGGACGCGCCCGACGATTACGTGGTGGCCACGGGCCATGCCTATTCGGTGAGGGAATTTGTTGAAAAAGCGTTTTCTCATGTTGACATCCGGATCGCCTGGGAGGGCCAAGGCGTGGAAGAAAGGGGCGTCAACGCCGACACCGGCGATGTGCTGGTGCGGATCGATCCCGGGTATTTCCGGCCCACCGAGGTGGCGTACCTGTTGGGGGACCCGTCCAAGGCAAGGGAAACACTGGGATGGACGCCGAAAACGTCGTTGGACGAATTGGTCCGGATTATGATCCAAGAAGACCTGATCGAGGCGGAACGGGATCAACTCTGCCAGGATCGGGGCTTCAAAGTTTTCAATTTTGAGGAATAGATGGTGAAAAGGGACGACCGCATCTTCGTGGCCGGTCATCGGGGCATGGTCGGTTCGGCGATCTGCCGGAAGCTTCGGGCCGAGGGGTACGACAACATCGTCACGAGATCCCGAAGCGAACTGGATTTGACCGACCAGCGAATGGTCCGGGATTTTTTCCGGGGCGAAAGCATCGATCACGTCGTGCTGGCCGCGGCCCGGGTGGGCGGGATTCACGCCAATGACGCCTATCCGGCGGACTTCATCTATGAGAACCTGATGATCGAGGCCAACCTGATCCACGGGGCCCATCTTGCCGGCGTTCATCATCTTCTGTTTCTGGGCAGTTCCTGCATTTACCCCCGGGAAGCGGCACAACCCATGAAAGAATCGGCGTTGATGACCGGCCCCCTGGAACCGACCAACGAACCGTACGCCGTGGCCAAAATCGCCGGCATCAAGCTGTGCGAATCCTACAACCGGCAGCATGGCCCCAGCTACCGATCCGTCATGCCCACCAACCTTTACGGACCCAACGACAATTATGATTTGATGAATTCCCACGTCCTGCCGGCGTTGATCCGGAAGTGCCATTTGGCCCGGCTGGCGTCCGCAAAGGATTGGGCCGCCATCCAGCGGGACGAGACCGTCTATGGGCCGATTCCGCCGGATGTTCGCTCCACCCTGGAAGAATCGCCGCCGAAGGTGGTTCTGTGGGGCAGCGGCTCGCCCCGGCGGGAGTTTCTCCACGTCGATGATCTGGCGTCGGCCTGTGTTTTTGTCATGTCGCTTTCGGATGGGGACTATCAAAAGTGGACCCGACCGATGCAGTCTCATGTCAACGTCGGTGTGGGCAAGGATGCGTCCATCGCTGAACTGGCCGAGATGGTGAAAGGGATTGTCGGATATGAGGGGGAAGTGGCTTGGGATGCGACCAAACCCGACGGCGCGCCCCGGAAACTGCTGGATGTTTCGTTGTTGGCGCGCATGGGATGGACGGCCGGGATTTCCTTGGCGGAAGGGATTCGGGATGCGTACAGCGCCTATCTTCTCAGCGCGGCAAAATGAGCTGCAGGGAACGGCCCCGCCCCCTACATAATCTATAGTCTTCATAAAATGATCGGCTTTGAAAAGCCTGACATCCGGCTTACCTCTTAGAGACAGACAAAAAGAGGAGGAACAATGGTTGCTTATACAGCGAAGTACTTAAAAATATCTTCAGGCTACATGGGGCAGATAGTTGAATGGCCCGAAGTCCTTACAGAAGGCAAAGACCTGGATGAATGCAGGGAGATGCTCAGGGATGCCCTGAAGGAGATGCTTTTGGCGTATACTCAACTTGGCAAGGAAATACCCCTTGGAAATGCATTGATAGAGCAACTGCCTGTCGAGGTTGATCGTGTCTGTCAAACGGCGTGAACTCGTTAAGTATTTTGAAAAACATGGCTACCGCTTTCTTCGTGAGGGAGCCAATCATTCAATTTATACCAAAGGTCAAAAAGTCATCCCCATCAAACGCCACCGCCAGATTGATCGTATTACCGCCAATGAACTCTGCAAGCAGGCCGGGCTTGATCCGGTTTTTTAACCGAATTCAGACCGCAAAATGCCGAGGCGTCGCCGTCGTTTTTACAGACGCATCTATTACAGGGAGCGTATAAACTCAGCAAAATGCAAGATGCGCCGACTGTTGTCACGATGAAACAGAAGGTGCTCGAAATCCTTTTGTTTCTGTCGCAGATCAACCGTTTGCAGCGATTCTTCAACAGCAGCCTTTAATTCGGCCAAGTTGTGAATATCAAAGCGGTTGACAAGAAACTGATAATCCGGTTCTGCCCGTGACAGCAGGAACATGACATCGTAATAATCACGTCCTTTGCCTCTGGCGAGCATGGCGGCAATCTTCATGGCACACAGCACTGCTTCGGACGGAACCGGAAATGGGAAGAAAAAACCGCACCCCTTGATGAATTCCATAACGGGTTCATAGGGTGTCTGCTGATCCTGGCATTCGATTTTCAGCAAAAAACGCGCCTCCCGATGACCGGAAATGCCCAGGTTGAACAGAAGCTCTGGGAAATACAGGCTGCGTCGAAACGCCTGCAACCCACTCTTTTCTCGTTCTCTGGCCTCCACGTTAAATCCACTGCGTTGCAGGAAGGTAAGAACACCATCGGACATCCGGATGAACTCTTCTTCGGTAAGGTTTTTGCAGTCAAAATCCAAGTCTTCGGAAAAGCGATCGATGCCCTTGGCCAGGCGTAGGTTTGTGCCTCCGATAAAGGTCATTTTGCGGATGTGCTCTGTGGTGGAAAGATAATCCAGGGTTAATAACTGCACATATTCTTTGAGGATGTGCTTTTTAAAGACTGCATTGTCAGCCATTGAGGCCGGATAGTAATTTTTGATCTGGTCAAATGAGATCATAAGTTATACACCTTTTCAAGTAAGCGCATACGCTTTTCAAGACGTGCACATTGGAAGCGTTTCCCCATTGCCAGCCATGTCCGCCGGTCCCGGTTCTCACGCAGTATATCCCGATCTAGCCGGAGTTCGAGAAGCTCGGACTCCGTATTATAGAAAGGATAAAGATATAGCAGATCCAGCAGCGCCTTTTCTCTGGTCGCATAGGAGGTTGCCCGGCCGTCTGCAATTGGGCGGCGGAAATAGCCGAACATCAAATCGCTCTTGACGCTTTTGTAGGAGTACTCTCCGAATGCGTTTGTAAACGAGGCGGTTTTCAGTGAGCTGACGCTGGTTATCTGGACCACGGATTCGGGAATCAATCCATAAAATGCGAGTGCCGAGTGCAGGCTGATGTAAGAGGGAGAGTAGATTTTGCCGGCGATATATTCGGCGAAATCCGGCGTATCTTTATATTCGGGAAATGCGTACCATCCACGCCGCAGATGCACCAGGTACCCCTTTTTCGTCCAACGGACCAAATTATTGCGATCAAATCCCGGCCGCCATGCATATACCTGATGAATGCTGAAACAGCCGAGGTCAAACATTTTGTTTTTGAATTCAATCCAGTTCATATTCTGTTTCCATTATGCAGTAAATATGCTGATTTTTAGAAATATAATGAATAATGGGAATTGTCAACCAGGATTATACTGGCGCAAGCCGCCCCAGAACGATGCCTTGGTCTGGTATGTGGCGCCCTTTCAGGGCCAACCCCAAAATCCGTTATAATCAGCAACTATTTATCCAAGAGGCGCGGCATGATAACGGAATATGTAAAGGCCGCTTTAAAAAAAGCGACATATAAAAAACTCGAAGACGAGACGTGGTATGCTGAAATCGTGGGATTTGAGGGTGTTTGGGCAAACGGGCACTGGTTCAGTTGAATGGGAATATCCATAATATCAACAAGTTAGAATCTTGCCGCAATATGCGCCAACATTCTGGATTTTCAGAATAAAAAGCCCTGACCTATTGGCGTTTCCCATTCAACTGAACCAGTGCCCATATCATACGTTGCTGGGGTTTGAAAACGACATCTTCAAGATCACGCATCAGCGCGATATCATCGCTATGAGAGGATTGCTCTATGAAATACAGAGTGAATATACAAAAAACGGAAGAAGGTTACGCCGTTTGGGTCCCCGGGCTTCCAGGCTGTTGGTCTCAAGGATCGTCCGAAGTCGAAGCCCTGGACAACGTTAAAGACGCGATACAGCTTTACCTGGAAACAGTCGATCAAATTATTACCATCCCTCGTGCAAATCCCGTTGATGCATTTACCATGGGCGAGATCATAAAAGACGCCGGCCTGACGGTAGATGAATTCAAAGAGCATCTTTAAACAAAGCTGAAAAAAGGGCAGACTTTTATGTCGGACACGCCCGACATCG
>JAABTD010000095.1 GCA_011390065.1 Desulfobacteraceae bacterium | reverse complement strand
CTGGGGATTCTGCTATTTCAACAACATGGCCGTGGCTCTGGCCGCCCTGCGCAGGACCGGCAGGATTCGGACAGCCTATGTGCTCGATTTCGATCTCCATTACGGGGACGGCAACGTCAATATTCTGGGGCGGATGGACGATGTAACCGTTCATAATGTCAAGGCGTATGAGCGGAAAGACTACCTGCAGGAAGTGGAGCGGGAGATGTTGCACTGCACCGCCGACATCATCGGCGTCTCGGCGGGGTTCGACAACCACCAGGCCGATTGGGGCGGGCTGCTTTCCACCGATGATTACCGCCGGATCGGCCGGGCGGTCCGAAGCGCAGCCCGCCGCAACGACGGCGGCTGTTTCGCCATCCTGGAAGGCGGATACAACCACAATGTTCTGGGGGACAACGTACTGGCCCTGATCCAGGGGCTGGAGGAGGAGGCGTCATGATACGAGCGGCGGTCGTCGGAGCCACCGGTTATGCCGGGGCCGAAACGGTGCGGATACTGGCGGGCCATCCCGAGGTCTCTTTGTCGGCGCTGACCTCCCGGCAGCATGCGGGGAAAGCGTTCTCATCGGTCTATCCCGCCCTGACGGGCCATGTGGATCTGGTCTGCGAAGCCTACGACCCGAAACGGGTGGCCGACGCCGCCGACGTGGTCTTCACGGCCCTGCCCCACAAGCTCCCCATGGAACTGGTTCCGGAGCTCCTGGCCAGGGGCAGGAAGGTGGTGGACCTGTCGGCGGATTTCCGGTTCCGGTCGGCGGCGGCCTACGAGCGCCACTACCAGCCACATTCGGCCCGGGACCTGCTGGACCGGGCGGTCTACGGCCTGTCGGAGGTCTACGGCGACGCCGTCCGGGAGGCGGACCTCGTGGGCAATCCCGGATGCTACCCCACCTGCATCCTGCTGCCCCTGATCCCCCTGGTCAAAGCCGGTCTGGTGGATCGCCGGGGTCTCGTGTCCGACGCCAAATCCGGCGTCAGCGGGGCGGGGCGCTCCCCGGCGGTGGGGACCCTTTATTCCGAAGTGACGGAATCCTTCAAAGCCTACAAAGTGACGGCCCATCGCCACAACCCGGAAATCGACGAGGTCCTGAGCCGGGCGGCGGGGGAACCGGTCCATCTCACCTTCGTCCCCCATCTGATTCCCATGAGCCGGGGGATGCTGGCCACCACCTACGCCGCGCTGTCCGGGGGCGCGGACGAGGGGAAGATCCGGGACTGCCTGTCCGACGCCTACGCCGACGCGCCCTTCGTTCGCCTGTGCGACGGGGACCGGCTGCCGGAAACCCGCCACGTCCGGTCCACCAACTACTGCGATATCGGCTTCCGGGTGGATGCGGCCGCCGGACGGCTGGTGCTGATCTCGGCCATCGACAACCTGGTCAAGGGGGCCGCCGGGCAGGCGGTCCAGAACATGAACCTGATGATGGGATGCGCCGAAACCGCCGGGCTCCGGCGGGTTCCGTTTCCGGTCTAGCACCCGGTTTGAAAACTATTCGGAAGACAGGCCGGCTGGATGCTTGACAATCGGCGTGGATTCAATTAAGAAATATCGATTTAAAGGCGGGAATCAGACGGTCGCCCTGTGGCCGTCGTATATACCATTCATCATGAAAGGAGAAAGAACATGACAGCAAAGCTCATCAAGGGAACGGAGATCCGAGAGGAGATCCTCGAAGAAGTCGCCGCGGAAGTCAAGGATATCAAAGAGAAGCACGGCGTCGTTCCCGGTCTGGTGACCATCCTGGTGGGGGAGAATCCCGCATCCATGTCTTACGTGACGCTCAAGATCAAGACCGCACATCGCCTGGGGTTCAACGAGGTTCAGGATTCCCAGCCCGCCGACCTTTCCGAGGAAGACCTCCTCGCGCTGATCGACAAATACAACAAGGACGACTCCATCCACGGCATCCTGGTTCAGCTGCCCCTGCCCAAGCATGTGGATGAGAAGAAGGTTCTCAACGCCATCGACCCCGACAAGGATGTGGACGGCTTCCACCCGGTCAACGTGGGCCGTCTGATGATCGGGGGCGATGAAGTCAAGTTTCCGCCCTGCACCCCGGCCGGCATCCAGGAGATGATCATCCGGGCGGGCGTCGAGACCAGCGGCGCCGAGGTGGTGGTGGTCGGCCGTTCCAACATCGTGGGCAAGCCCATCGCCAACATGATGTTCCAGAAGGGACCGGGCGCCAACGCCACCGTCACCGTGGTCCACACCCGCACCAAGGATCTGGCCGCCCACTGCAAGCGCGCGGACATCCTCATCGTGGCCGCCGGCGTGCCGGACCTGGTCAAACCCGACTGGATCAAGCCGGGCGCGTGCGTCATCGACGTCGGCGTCAACCGGGTCGGTGAGAAGGTCAGCGAAAAAACCGGCAAGACCGTGGCAATCCTCAAGGGCGACGTGGACTTCGACAAGGCCAAAGAGATCGCCGGTTCCATCACCCCGGTTCCGGGCGGCGTGGGCCCCATGACCATCACCATGCTGATGAAAAACACCCTCAAATCCCTGAAGTTCAAACTCGGCCTCGCCTGATATCTTTTTTTACCGCCTTCCGGCGGCGCCGGCGCCTACGGCGGCGTCGCCGGATATCCTCAACTGAATCGGTCGAGCCTACCGGGAGGCCGACAATCCGATTCGCTTTTTTCGCGCCGCTTCTTCTGTCGATAAATCCCTTCTTTTCAGGCCATCCTTCCTTCCCATACTTTACAAACCCTTCGACAATCTTAAATTAACTGTGGTATAGTATGGCCACCAACGCGCCTAACAACCCGGAGGAAACACTCAATAAATGATATTCAATTTTTTAACCAAGGTCTTTGGAAGCAAGAACGAACGGGAACTCAAACGGCTTCAGCCATGGGTCGAAACGATCAATGGGTTAGAGCCCGACATGAAGGCGATGAGCGACGCCGACCTGAAAGCCCAGACAGGTCGTCTCAGGCAACGGTATGATAACGGGGAATCTCTGGACGATCTCCTCCCGGAAGCCTTCGCCACTGTTCGAGAGGCTTCGGTGCGCGCCTTGAAAATGCGCCATTTCGACGTCCAGCTCATCGGCGGCATTGTGCTGCACCAGGGAAAGATCGCCGAAATGAAAACCGGCGAGGGAAAAACCCTGGTCTCCACCCTGCCGGCCTACCTCAACGCCCTGACGGGCAAGGGCGTCCACATCATTACCGTCAACGATTATCTGGCCAGAAGGGACACGGAATGGATGGGTCAGATCTACCGGTTCCTGGGCCTTTCCGTGGGGACCATCCTTCACGGACTGACTGACGCCCAGCGGCTGGAGGGTTATCGTGCAGACATCACCTACGGCACCAACAACGAGTTCGGTTTCGACTACCTCCGCGACAACATGAAGTTTGAAGCCGAATCCCTGGTCCAGCGCGATCTTCACTACGCCATCGTGGACGAGGTGGACTCCATCCTCATCGACGAAGCCCGGACCCCCCTCATCATCTCCGGTCCGGCCGAGAAGTCCACGGACATGTACTACCGCATCAATCAGATCATCCCCAGACTCAAACGGGATGAAGATTTCACCATCGACGAAAAAGCCCGGTCCATCCTCATCAACGAGGACGGGATCGCCAAGACCGAGAATCTTCTCAACGTCGAAAACCTCTATGACCCGAAAAACATCGAAATGCTTCACCACGTGAATCAGGGCTTGAAGGCCCACAACCTCTTCAAGCGGGATGTTGACTACATCGTCCAAAACGGCGAGGTCATCATCGTGGACGAGTTCACCGGCCGGCTCATGCCGGGCCGGCGGTACAGCGAAGGGCTCCATCAGGCCCTGGAAGCCAAAGAAGGGGTCAAGATCGAAAATGAAAATCAGACCCTTGCCACCATCACCTTCCAGAACTATTTTCGGATGTACGACAAGCTGGCCGGCATGACCGGCACAGCAGATACCGAGGCGGCCGAGTTCAAGAAGATTTACGATCTGGATGTGGCGGTGATCCCCACCAATCAGCCCATGATCCGCGTCGATCATTCCGACATGATCTACAAGACCAAACGGGAGAAATACGAGGCGGTGCTCGACGAGATCCAGGAGTTGCACCAACGCGGCCAGCCGGTGCTGGTGGGCACCATTTCCATCGACGTTTCCGAGGACCTGGCCAAACGACTCAAAAAAAGGGGCATTCCCCACGAGATCCTCAACGCCAAGAACCACGAGAAGGAGGCCGAGATCATCTCCCAGGCCGGCCAGCGCGGGTCGGTGACCATCTCCACCAATATGGCCGGACGCGGCACCGACATCGTTCTGGGCGAGGGGGTCACCGATCTGGGCGGTCTCCACATCATCGGCACGGAGCGCCACGAAAGCCGGCGCATCGACAACCAGCTCCGGGGGCGGTCCGGCCGTCAGGGGGATCCCGGTTCCTCCCGGTTCTACCTGGCCCTGGAAGACGACCTGCTCCGGATTTTCGGCGGCGAGCGGATCGCCGGATTCATGGACATGGTGGGCATGGAGGAAGGGGAACCCATCGAAAACCGGCTCATCAGCCGGCAGATCGAAAATGCCCAGGCCAAGGTGGAGGGCCACAACTTCGACATCCGGAAGCACCTGCTGGAATACGACGACGTCATGAACCAGCAGCGGGAAGTCATCTACGCCCAACGCCGCGAGATCCTGCGGGGCAGCGACCTGAAGAGCGAGATCGAGGCCATCATCAGCGACAAGGCCGACGAAATCGCCGAAGGGTTCGCCAGCCCGGGGGCGCCGCCCGAGGAATGGGATCTCAAGGGCTTGAAGGAGACCGTTTTCAAACGGTTTAATTTTCAGATCGATTTGAGTGAAGAGATCCTCGAACACATGACGCCGGAGGGTCTCGGCCAATATATCGCCGACTCGGCCATGACGGCCTACCAGGCCAAGGAAGAAGAGATCGGGGTCGAGGATTTTCGTCACCTGGAGCGCATCGTCATGCTCCAGACCGTGGACAGCCTCTGGAAAGATCATCTTTTGAATATGGACCACCTTAAAGAGGGGATCGGGCTGCGGGGATACGCCCAGCAGCATCCGCTCGTCGTCTATAAAAAAGAGGGGTTCGAGATGTTCCAGAACACCATCGAACGGATCAAAGAAGAGACCGTGGGGATCCTTTTCCGCATCCAGGTCGCCCGACCCGACGAGGTGGAGGCGATGCGGCAGCCCCGGGAACAGCCCATGTTCTTATCCGGCGGCGAGAGCGGCAACAGGAAAAAGCCGGTCAAGCGGGCCGGCGAAAAAATCGGCAGAAACGCCCCGTGTCCTTGCGGGAGCGGAAAAAAGTATAAGAAATGCTGCGGCAAATAATGGACGAGGTAAACGCGGTATGAGTGTTTATAAACCCGATTCGGAAGAGGAGGTTCTCGCCGAAATAGAGGAAGAGGTGGATGAGCCGCCCATGTACAGGGTGCTTCTCCACAACGATGACTACACCACCATGGAGTTCGTCGTGGAGGTTCTCATGTATGTCTTCAATAAATCGGTGGAAGATGCCACGCGAATTATGCTCAATGTCCACAAAATAGGGTTCGGCGTCTGCGGAGTGTATACCTATGATGTTGCGGAAACCAAGGTGAGCACCGTCGAATCCCTGGCCCGGGAAAATGGGTATCCACTCAAATGCACCATGGAGGAAGAATAAGTCATGATCAGCAAAGAACTGACCGCGACGCTGAGTTTTGCGGTAAAAGAAGCCAAAAGAAGGCGGCACGACCATGTTTGCCTTGAACATATGTTGTTTGCCATTCTGCACGATGAACTGGGAAGCGACATCATCGAAAGCTGCGGCGGCAGCGTCGATAACCTGAAAAACGCCCTGGATATTTTTTTCCGGGATCGGATGGAAGTCGTACCCGAAGGACAGGAGTATGTATTTCAACAGACCACCGGATTCCAGCGGGTGATCCAGCGGGCCGTCAATCACGCCCGGTCGGCCGAAAAAACAGAGGTGGACGTGGGAGATATTCTCGCCTCCCTCTTTCTGGAAAAAGAGTCCCACGCCGTTTATTTTCTGAGCATGGAGGGGCTCACCCGACTGGACGTCCTCAACTTCATCTCCCACCACGTTTCCAGGGACGGTCTCCGGGAGGCGCCTGAGGACCCGGCCAAACTGGGCGGGCAGGATCCGAAAAAGAAGAAGGTCGATCCTCTCAAAGCCTTTACCGTGGACCTGGTTGCGCGGGCGGCCCAGGGAAAGCTCGATCCCCTCATCGGCCGGGATCTGGAACTGGAGCGGACCGTTCAGGTGCTGTGTCGCCGGCGCAAACACAACCCGGTCTTCGTGGGGGAACCGGGGGTCGGCAAGACGGCCCTGGCCGAAGGTCTGGCCCTGCGGGTGAACGCGGGGCAGGTGCCGGATGTTCTCGAGAAGGTGCGGATCTACTCCCTGGACATGGGGGCGTTGCTGGCCGGAACCAAGTTCCGAGGCGATTTCGAACAGCGATTGAAGGGGGTGTTGTCGGCGCTGAAAAAGAAAAAGGACGCCATTTTATTCATCGACGAGATCCACACCATCGTCGGGGCGGGCGCTACGTCCGGCGGTTCCATGGATGCGTCCAACATCATGAAGCCGTTTCTCACGGCAGGAGAGGTCCGGTGCATCGGCTCCACCACCTACGAGGAATACCAGAACAATCTGGAAAAGGACCGGGCCCTTTCCCGGCGTTTTGAAAAGATCGAGGTGCCCGAGCCCTCGGTGGAGGAAACCTTCCAGATCCTCAAGGGCCTGAAGATCTACTACGAGGAACACCACGGGCTGACCTACACCGAAGCAGCGCTCCAGGCGGCAGCCGACCTGTCGGCCAAATACATCAACGACCGGTACCTGCCCGACAAGGCCATCGACGTCATCGACGAGGCCGGCGCTTTCGTGCGTCTGACCGGCTCCTCCCGGCGGAAAAACATCAATCCAGCCGATATCGAAAAGATCGTCGCCAAAATGGCCAAAATCCCGACCCAGAGCGTCTCCACATCGGACAAGTCCAAGCTGGAACACCTGCCGGACACCTTGAAGAGCGTGGTTTTCGGCCAGGATACGGCCATTCATTCCATGGTGACGGCCATCAAGCGGTCCCGGGCCGGACTCGGGACGCCGGGACGCCCCGTGGGATCATTTCTGTTCACCGGCCCCACCGGCGTGGGCAAAACCGAGGTGGCCCGACAGGTGGCGGCCAACCTGGGCGTGGAATTCCTCCGGTTCGATATGAGCGAGTACATGGAAAAGCACGCCGTGGCCCGTCTCATCGGCGCGCCCCCCGGCTACATCGGTTTCGATCAGGGCGGGCTTCTGACCGACGGAGTCCGGAAACATCCCCACAGCGTACTGCTTTTGGATGAGATCGAAAAGGCCCATCCGGACCTGTTCAATATCCTGCTCCAGGTGCTCGACTACGCTACGCTGACGGACAACAACGGCAAAAAGGCCGACTTCAGAAACGTCATCATCATCATGACCTCCAATGCCGGGGCAAGGGAGATGAGCGCCCAGTCCATCGGATTCGGCAACCTCCAGTACGATCCGGAGAGCAAGGGCAAAAAGGCGGCTGAAAGCTTTTTCAGTCCGGAATTCCGAAACCGGCTGGACGGCATCATCACCTTCAGCGCACTGAGCGTGGAGGTTATGGAGATGATTGTGGACAAGTTCGTCCGTGAGTTGAACCTGCAACTGGCGGCCAAAAAGGTCTCCCTGACCCTGTCCGGCGACGCCCGGACCTGGCTGGCCAAAAAAGGCCATGACCCGCGATACGGCGCCCGTCCGCTCTCCCGGGTGATTCAGACCGAAATCAAGGATCAACTGACCGACGAGATTCTGTTCGGCCGGCTGGAAAAGGGCGGAGAGGTTCAGGTGGATCTGAAGGATGGCGCGTTGACGTTTTTTTACAGCTGATGCCCGTTTTTCTTTTGTCCGACCGCATCGAATTCCCCTCCCCCCACCGGGCCCGCAAAGACGGCCTGCTCGCGGTGGGAGGGGACCTGAGCCAGGAGCGGTTGCTCCTGGCCTATCAGATGGGCATCTTTCCCTGGTATGCAGCGGGGGACCCCATTATCTGGTGGTCCCCCGATCCCCGCCTTGTTTTGTATCCCAACGAAATCCGGGTTTCCCGGAGCCTTCGAAAACTTCTCCGGCAGAACCGATTCCAGATCACCTTCGACCACGCTTTCCACGAGGTGATCACGGCCTGCTCAGACATCCGCCTGAACAACGGGGAAGGCACCTGGATCACCGACGAGATGGCGACCGCCTACTGCGCGCTTCATGAATCCGGTTTCGCCCATTCAGCAGAAGCCTGGCGGGACGGGCGGCTGGCGGGCGGGCTATACGGCGTCTCCCTGGGCCGCGCTTTTTTTGGAGAGTCGATGTTCACCCGGGAAAGCAACGCCTCCAAAGCGGCCTTCGCAACGCTGGTGGAAAGATTGACGGCATGGCGGTTCGACCTCATCGACTGCCAGGTCAAGACCGACCACCTCATCCGGTTCGGGGCCAGGGAGGTTCCCAGAGCGCAATTCTTGTCGGATCTGGGCCGGTCGCTGAATCACCGGACTTACTGTGGGAAATGGCGGCCTCAAAATGCCGAGATGGCCCGCACCGCGTAGCGCATCAGGCGATTTGGACAGCGCCGGCAATATCGTCGGCGATCTCTTTGATCTTCTCCATATCGCCCGGAATCATCTCCCAGCCCGTCAGCGGCAGTTCCGGCGCGCCCTTGGGTCGGGGGACCAGATGGAGATGGTAGTGCATGACGATCTGGTTGACGCCCCGCCCGTTGAGCTGCACAAAGGCGATGCCTTCCGGTTCCAGCGCCTTTTTCATCGCCGCCGCCACCTTCCTGGACGCCAGGTGGATAGCGGTCAGCGACTCGCCGCTGATCTCCCAGATGTTTTCGGCATGGACCTTGGGGATGATCAGGGTGTGGCCGTCCCGGATGGGATTGATGTCCGCAAAGGCCAGGACATCGTCGTTCTCGTAGACTTTCGTGCAGGGAATCTCGCCCTTGACGATCTTGCAGAAGATGCAGTCTTCCATCCCTTTTTCCTCCTTTCGCATGGTTTACTCTTATTAATGGCGGTGCTTCCAATAGCCTGGTTCTCTTCGTTTGTGCATAACCGCTACTATTTCAATATGATCATGCCTATCCCGATAAATGATCGCATATGGAAAGGTTTCCAAAGAGCGTTTTCGGGTCTCGTGATCCACTTTACGGTAGATTTCGGGATGCTTGCATACCGCTTTTATCGCACTTTCCAGATCGTCGTTGAAACGTACCGCCAGACCTTCGTACTGATTACGGTAAAATCGAATGATTTGAACTGATTCCTCCAGTGCCTCGGAATGAAAAATCGCTGGTTTCACGAGGCTTCTCTTCTGAGCCGCGCGAAAACTTCTTCGGCGGGAATAAGCCTTGCTTTTCCTTCATCAATTTGACGGCATCTTTTTCGAATCTCTTCCATCCATTCATCCGAGACATCGAAATCATCCTCGATTTCAAGGCTTTCGATAAGAATTTCCGCTATGTAGGCTCTTTCGGAGCGCGGGAGTTTCAGGGCATTTTCAGCGATGGAGTCAGGTTTTGAAATTTGATGGGACCCGTCAACTGATTCTGGTTCCATTGGTTTCTCCTCTCGATCTTTGGCCGGAAAGGTTTTTACGATATCGAATATGGATTCTGGAGTGCGCTACAGCATATGTATTATTCAATACCACATCCCTCCCCCCGCGCAAAGGGCATATTGTGGAAACCGCGGGGATCTGGTATAGCCACGCCATCGGAAAGACCGCTTGCAGCGGGTCGGGATCACCGACCCAACGGAGACGCTTATGACACCAAATCAACCCCATGCGACGCTGTTTATCCAATGCCTGGTGGACGGCTTTTATCCGGAAGTGGCCGAGGCCATGGTGAAGGTGTTGCGGCGGCTGGGCGTCCGGCTGGATTGCCCCACCGACCAGACCTGCTGCGGGCAGCCGGCCTTCAACTCCGGCTATCGCGGTGAAGCGCGAAAAGCGGCAAAGCGGTTCATCGCGCTTTTCGAAAACAGCGCGGCCATCGTCTGCCCCTCGGGGTCATGCGCGACCATGGTGCGCCGCCATTATCCGGAGCTGTTCGAATCGGATGGTCCGTGGCTGGAACGGGCCCTCCGGGTGGCGGACAAGACCTACGAGTTGAGCCAGTATCTGGTGGATGTGCTGGGCGTCACCGATGTCGGGGCCCGGTTTTGCGGCCGGATCACGTTCCACGATTCCTGCCACCCGCTCCGGTATCTGGGCGTGCGGGAACAACCCCGCCGACTGATTCGCGCGGTGGCCGGAGCGGAACTGGTGGAGATGGTCGATTCGGACCGGTGCTGCGGCTTTGGCGGCGCCTTTTCCGTCAAGTACCCGGACATTTCCACCGCCATGGTCGAATACAAAGCTCAACGGATCATCGAAGCCGGCGTCGACGCCGTGGTGGGATGCGACATGGGGTGTCTCATGAACATCGGCGGATATTTGAGCCGGATGGGCGCGGATGTGAAGGTGATGCACCTGGCCCAGCTTCTGGCCGAAACCGGGGAGGGATGACATGGCGGAGATCGCGTGCGAACGGTATAAGGACATGGCGGCGACCGGCATCGCCGACCCGGTGCTCCAGCGGGCTCTGATCAATCTCCAGCATCGGTTCGGACGGGGAACGGCCGAGGCCTACCGGAATCTGCCCGAAGGACCGGAACTTCGCTTCCAGGCCAAGGCCATCAGGCAACACGCCATCGACCACCTCGATCTCCTGCTGGAACGTCTCGCCGATAAAATCGAAGCCCGGGGCGGCCATGTCTTTTTCGCCGAGGACGCTGAAGCCGCCGTGACGTATTGCCAAAAGGTCGCCGACCGGCGCGGCGTCAAACGGATCGTCAAGGGCAAGTCCATGGTGACCGAGGAGATCGGCCTCAACCCCGCCCTCATGGCCGACGGCATCGAAGTGACCGAGACCGATCTGGGGGAATACATCGTTCAACTGGCGGGGGATCATCCCTCCCACATCATCGCGCCGGCCATCCACAAAACCCGTAAGGAGATTGGCCGGCTCTTCGCGGACAAGCTGGGCATTCCCTATACCGAAGACCCGCCGACCCTGACCCGGGCGGCCCGCAAGGCCCTCCGGGAAAAATTCATGGCCGCCGACATGGGGATCACCGGCTGCAACCTGGCCTGCGCGCAAACCGGCCACATCACGACGCTCTCCAACGAAGGCAATATCCGGATGGCCGCCACCCTGCCCAAGACGCACATCGCCGTCATGGGCATGGAGCGGGTGGCGGCCCGGCTGAGCGACCATGCCATCCTCTTTCGGCTGCTGGCCATGGGCGCGGCGGCCCAGCAGATGGCGGGATACGTCTCCTATATCGGCGGCCCGGCCGGGCCCGACAGCCTCGACGGCCCCGAGGAGTTTCATCTGGTGATCCTGGACAACGGCCGGAGCCGCATCCTGGCCGATCCGGAATTCCGGGAAATGCTCCAGTGCATCCGGTGCGCCGCGTGCCTCAACGTCTGCCCGGTTTACGGCGAGATCGGGGGGCATGCTTATGGATATCCCTATTCCGGGCCGGTGGGCGCGGTGGTCACGCCGCTGCTGGTGGGCGTCAACCGGGCCAAAGACCTCTGCCAGGGCGAAACCCTCTGCGGGGCCTGCCGGGACGCTTGCCCGGTGGCCATCGACATCCCGCGGATGCTGCTGGCCCTGCGGGCCAAACTGGCGGTGGGCGACGACCGGTGGAACGTGGCGCCGGCCGGCCCGGCGGAACGGGCCGTTTACCGGATCTGGTCCCGACTCATCGGGAATCGGCGCGCTTACGATCTCTGTCTTCGGGCCGCAGGCGCCGGCGGGCGACTGCTTGCCGGAAAAGACGGGATGCTCGGCCGATTGCCGGGGCCGCTTTCCGGATGGACCCGGTCCCGGAATCTGCCGTCACCGGCGGCCAAATCCTTCATGCAACGCTGGAAGGAAATGGAAGGGGAGGGGGGATCGAACCATGACTGATCCACGACGAACCTCTTTTCTCAAGAGAGTCCGATCGGCCCTCGGCAATCCGCTGCGCGACGAGTCCGCGATCAGCGCCGCTTTTGCAGATCCCAGGCCAGCCGCAACGGCGGCGTTGGCGAAGCGTATGCGCGAACGCCCGCCAGAAGAACGCGCGGCCCTTCTGGTTCGCCTATCCGAGGCCGCCGAACCGCTCAACATTCAATTGGTTCAGGTTCCCGATGAAACCGCAGCCGTCGAAGCCATTGCCAGGATCGTCGCAAACAGTTTGCCGGAATGGGGTGGAGAGAAACGCGCAGCGGCATGGGATCATCCCCTGATCTCGGCGCTGAATCTCCAGGACGCGCTGGCGGACCTGGGCGTGCCGGTTTTCGTGACGCGCCCGGCGCCGGACGTGGACCGGGGAAGGGTCCGAAGGGCGGTAGCCGATGCTTTTGTCGGCGTGACCTCGGCCGAATGGTGCGTGGCCGCCACCGCCACCCTGGCGGCCCGGAACCCTCCCGGCGCGCCCCGTTCGGTCTCCCTCGTTCCCTCCATTCACGTCGCTGTCATCCGCGCCGAACAGGTGGTGGCCGATTTCCAGGAGTTGTACGCATTGCTGAACGCCGAAATGGACGAAGAGGGGAGAGGGCTCACCGACGCCATGACCTTCATCACCGGCCCGAGCAAAACCGCCGATATCGAGGCGACGCTGGTTCATGGCGCCCATGGACCGAGGGAATTGCATTTGATCGTGATCCACGGCTGAGAAGGGGAATTTCTGCTTAGCCCGGACAGACGAGTTTGATGGTTGGGAAATATGTTCTGTAACGGTTTGGATCTCGGGTAATCAAAACCAGCTATAGAACCGCCGCTCCTTTCATCCATCGCCCCTGGTCAGGGCCATGATCTCATCCGTTGTCATGTTTACCGTTGCAACGCCCCGCAATTTTTCAAACTTACGGACCTTTTTTTTAGTCGCCTTTCGTTTCACGATAAAAACGCGCTCATTTTCTTCCCCAAAGTCGATTTCCGTTGCCGGCGAAATGCCCAGTTTTTCCCGGATGTGTTGGGGGATGGTGACCTGGCCCTTTGTTGTGACCCTCATGGCGCGCCTCCTTAGAGTTCAGTATTACCGGTGATGGTAATACAACTCGCCGGACTTTCAATATTGAATCCGACTCCATCGAGCCGATCGGTTTTTCCTGTTTTCAGCCAAACGAAAACGCCGGCGCCCTCAGCACGCCAGGCTCAGGAATCACGCCCAGCCCCGGCCTTTCCGGCACGTTAATCCACCCGTTTTCGATCTCGATGCCGTTTCGGACCAGGGTCGATTTCCCGACCTGCCGCGCTCCCCGCAGAATCAATGGTTTTCTCTGCGTTCTGGAGAGCCATTGTTCTAAATATGCCTCTGAAAAACGACGCATCATGATAAACCACCCCTTCTTTTTATCAAAAAATATAATAAAGAATGGGGGGTGTTTGTCAATCGCCATGTTTCCCGCGGGACAGGGGCCCAGAACTAAAATCCCCCCTTCGGGAGAGCCGCTTCCCCCTTTTTTTCCGAATCCCGTTCATCAACTATATCGCCCTCGTTTATTCCTTGACAATAACGCGACCTCTCCCTTATACCCATTTATCGATACCGCATTGTCCGCCGGGCCGTCTTTTCCGGCTGCGGGATCAGAACTTTTGACGCCATCATCAAGGGGGGAACATATGAAAAAGATCTTCCGACCGACCGTCTGTTTGCTGGCGGCGCTTTCCCTCATATGGGCCGCGCCGGTCATTGCCGCGAAAACCATCAAAGTAGGCATCGTCGACTGTTACAGCGGCCCGCCTTCCACCTATACCAACGACGTGCGGGACGCCTTTAAGCTGGCCACCGACCGGATCAACGCCGAAGGCGGCGTGCTGGGCCGCCGGATCGAATTCGTCACCCGGGACAGCAAATTCAAGGTGGATATCGGCCTGAGCGCGGCCAAGGAGCTGATCATGCGCGAAGGGGTGGATCTGCTCATGGGGACCATCAACAGCGCCCTGGCCCTGGCCATTTCCGACCTGGCCCGGCGGGAGAAGATCCCGTTTTTCGCCACCTTTTCCAAGTCGGCCAAGATCACCGGTGAAAAGGGGCATCGTTATGTGTTTTCCATGAACGAGAACACGGCAATGGCGGGCAGGGCCGGCGCCGTGGGACTGGCCAAGCGGCCCTACGTCAAATACTGGATCGCCGGCGACGACTACGAGTACGGCCACGCCATCGCCGACGGCGTCTGGGAGAACCTGAAAAAGCTCAAACCGGAAGCGGAACTGCTGGGACAGTCCTGGTGGAAGGTGGGCGAGCCCGATTTCACGCCCTATATCACGGCCATCCTGGCGGCCCAGCCGGATGCGGTGATCGTGGCCACCGGCGGCCGGGACTGCGTCCCGTTCCTCAAGGCGGCCAAGGCCACCGGTTTCAACAAGGAAGTGCCGTTTTTCATGCATACGGCGACCGAGTTGTCCACCCTTCTGCCCCTGGGCGAGGAAGCCCCCGAGGGGGTGCTGGGGACCTCCAATTATTATTTCTACTATCCGGATACGCCCCAGAACCAGGCGTTTGTGAAGGATTTCCAGGCCGCTTTCGGCCGGTATCCCAAGGTGGGGGCGCTGTACGGCTACATCACGGCCACCTTCATCGCCCGGGCCTATGAAAAGGCCGGCGAAGTGGATACGGAAAAGTTCATCGACGCCCTGGAAGGCATGATCGTGGACAGTCCCGTGGGGCCGCTGACCCTCCGGGCCTACGACCATCAGGTCATGTTTCCCATGTTCATGGGTGTGACCAAGAAATCGCCGGAGTATGACTTCCTGGTGGCCTCGGAGATCGTGACCATCCCCGGCGAGGACGTCATGCCGACGGTCGATGAGATCAAAAAGGTCCGGGGCGAATAGCCGGATCGGAATCGGCGGCATCCATGACCACACTGACCCTTTCCGCCCTCTGCCAGCAACTGCTGGTGGGGTTGAGCAAAGCCACCATCCTCTTTATCGTCTCGTCGGGATTGAGCCTGGTATTGGGAGTGCTGCGCATCCCCAACATCTTTCACGGGTCGCTTTACATGATCGGCGCGTTCATGGCCTACACCGTCGCGGTGGCCGTGGGCGGATCGGCCGGGTTCTGGGTGGCGCTGGTCGCCGCGCCCGTCGGAGTGGCGGCGGTTTCGTTCGTCATCGAGCGGGTTTTGCTGTCGCGCCTCTACGAGCGGGAGCATCTCATGCTGCTCCTGTTCACCTTTTCGGTGGCCCTGGTGCTGGGGGACCTGGTGAAGATGGTCTGGGGCGCGGATTACCGGTCCCTGTCGCCGCCGGCCCTGTTCCAGGGGGCTTTCGATGTTTTCGGATTTCCCTTTCCCCGGTACAACCTCTTTCTGCTGGGGGTGGGCCCCCTGGTGGCCGCCGGCCTCTGGCGCCTGACGGACCGGACCACGATAGGCCAGATCGCCAAGGCCGCGGCCGTGGACCGGGAGATGGTGGGCGCGGTGGGCATCAACGTGAGCTGGGTCTTCGCCTGGGTCTTCATCATCGGCTGCTTTCTGGCCGGGCTGGGGGGCGCCCTGGTGGCGCCCATGCAGAACATCACCCAGGGGATGGACCACAGCATCATCATCGAGGCCTTTCTCATCGTCATCATCGGCGGGTTGGGGAACATCTGGGGGGCTCTGCTGGGGGCGGTGATCTTCGGACTGACGGACGCCGTGGGGATTCTGGTCTGGCCGCAGTTCGCCATCGTCTTTCCCTATGTGGCGGTGGTGACGGTGTTGTTGTTTCGGCCCACGGGGTTGTTGAAATCGACGTGGTAGGACGGTCTGAACTGTGATTCTGATGATTTCTATGATTTACTGTGATGATCCTCATCATGCGCATCACAAGAATCACACAAATCACAGTTCTAAATTTTTCGGCATCAGTTTATGACAAAGAAATCCATTCTCCGACATCCGCCCCTCTACATCGCCCTGGCCTTCATCCTCCTGCTCTGCCTGCCGCTGATGCTGTCCCGATTTTACCTTTACCTGCTGGCCCTGATTTTCGTGACGGGGCTTTTGGCCACCAGCCTCAACCTGGTGCTGGGTTTCGGGGGGATGTACCAGTTTCACCACGCGGTCTTTTACGGCGTGGGGGCCTACGCTTTCGCGCTGATGTTGACAGAATCCGGGTTGCCGGCCTGGAACGCCTATCTGGCGGCGCCCATCGTCGCCGGAATCGTGGGACTGATCATGGGGCTCATCTGCATCCGACTGTCCAAGCTCTATTTCGGGATGCTCCAGATCTCCCTGGGGTCCCTGGTGTGGGCCATTATCTTCCGGTGGTACAGCTTCACCGGCGGGGACGACGGAATCCATGGCTGTTATGTAAATGGGATCGATTCCACAACTAACATTTACTATTTCACCCTCGTGACGGTGGGCGTCTGCCTGTTCATCATGCATCGCATCGTCCGGTCGCCCTTCGGCCGGGTCTTCCAAGCCATCCGGGACAATCCGGAACGGAGCGCCGCCGTGGGGGTGAACGTCATGGCCCACCAACTGGTCGGGTTGGTCATCGCCGCGGTTTTCGCCGGGTTCGCCGGGGCCCTGTTCGTCACGGTGGAGGGATCGGCCTTTCCGGACCTCCTTTTCTGGACGCTTTCCCTGGAGATCCTCATCATGTGCCTGTTGGGGGGCTGGTTCACGTTTCTGGGACCGATGCTGGGGGCGGCCATCATCCTGTCTTTGCGGACGGTGGTGGGCATCTACACGGAATACTGGACCATGGTCCTGGGGATCGTCATGATGCTGTTGATCCTCTTTCTGCCCGAGGGCATCCTGGGCTACATCGGCAAGCGGCGGGAAGGCCCGGTGGCCGCTGAACGGACGGAGCCCTGACCGATGCTGGAACTGACCGACGTCCAAAAATCTTTCGACGGATTCACGGCGGTCCGGGATGCCCGGCTTTCGGTGAAAAAAGGGGCGGTTGTGGCGGTGATCGGCCCCAATGGCGCCGGCAAGACCACGCTGTTCAACCTCATCACCGGGCAGTTGACGCCGGATCGGGGCGCCATCCGCTTCAAGGGGGAATCCATCGCCGGGCTTTCGGCCCACGCCGTCTGCCGGAGGGGGATCAGCCGGTCCTTCCAGGTGGTCAACATCTTTCACCGGATGACCGTGTTCGAGAACGTCCAGACGGCGATCCTGTCTCGGCGACGGATGGCGTTCCGTCTCTTTTCGCCGGCCCGATCCCTGGCCCGGGAGGAAACCATGTCCATCCTGGAAAGCGTGGGGCTGGCGGACAAGGCCGAAC
>JAABTD010000094.1 GCA_011390065.1 Desulfobacteraceae bacterium | reverse complement strand
CGAACGGTTCTTTTTCAACGGCTTTTTGGATGGCTGTTTTGACGTTCGGGTCCATAGTCATCGTTTCTGTCATCGATTTGTGTTCAACAAATCACACCGAATCGAAATTCAATAAATCCATATAGTCCCACTCTCTGTAGGCCATGGCGTAAACCTTGTTTTCGGTGGCAAAGGCCACGACATCGTCTTCCAGCCGGAGGCTTGCGAAAATCGGTACGATCTCCCTGTCCTGGTATTCTTTGAACAAGACGCGGAATTTTTCAATACGTTTTATAAAATCAAGGATGTATTGTTTTGTGGCGGTGCTTTTGACCTCTACGAGAAACACCCGGTTCCGGCCGCCCCCTTCCACCGCCAAAACGTCGTATTCGCCTTTCAAATCCGAGTCTTTCAAATGCCTGCTGGACTTAATGGCAAAATGCTCGACATGGACGTTAAAGTATTTTTTCAACACCGGACGCACGGCCGGGGCGACAATGTCCTCCACCAGGGTCCCCATTTTGTTGGCCAGTTCGCCCCACTGCTTGTTCATGTTGCGACGGTCCTGGCGGTTTTCTTCTTTATACGCCTTCAGATCGTTTTTCATTTCGTCCTTGGAGTCCTTCATTGCGTCTTTGAAGTCCTTCATCTCATCCTTGAAGTCCTTCATCTCATCCTTGAAGTCCTTCATCTCATCCTTGAAGTCCTTCATCTCGTTTTTGAAGCCCTTCATTTCTTCAGCAAGAGATTGGACGGCGATGTCGGTTCGCCACTGCTGATGGGCCAGCTCCTTCATATAATCTTCCAGGGTGTCCACCCGTTCTTCCAATTGGGTTTGCATGGTTTTCGTCTTTCTTTTATCGTTTTGTCGCTTATTAACGTTTAGGGTTCTGAGGACAACACGTTCAAACTCAGGATTTTTGTCCACTGCCTGGTCATTTTTTGATGATCGGAAAGGTTCTCGTCTTCTTCATTATATTCTTCAACCCAGCTCATCTTTGGATTTCTTCCGTTTTTGAAAAAGAGTCTGGATCTATAACGGTCTTCACAGGTTGAAAGACCGTGTTCCAAAAAGGATGAAAAGGCGGAACCGCAGCCCGGCGCCGCCTTTTTTGAGTTTTCCCGCAGCGGACCGCCGCGGCAATGTCAGGTGGCTCAGGAAAAGCCGCCGGGGGCCGGGGCGGCGCAGACGCCGATCCCTTTGGTTCCGAAAACGCTGGCGCAGCTCATGAGGCGGTTGACCTTTTTTTCTCCGCACTCGGGGCAGGATATGCCCTCCTCATCCCCTCGGAACACCAGCTTTTCAAAACAATGCCGGCATTTTTCGCATTTGTACTCGTAGATGGGCATGTTGCTTTTACCTCCTCTTTGAAATCCAATCATCCCCTTCCCTCTCCCTGAACCGCTTTCTAATCGGAAAGATCAGAATTGGAAACCGCTAATCGGGAGCGGATCGATATGATTCAAAATTAAATCAGGGCGGATGCGTCGTCAAGGCGGCGTGTCGCCCGGACCCGATCATGCGACGCGGGTCATCCTTGAAGCGAATCGATGATGCAGCCGGCGATGCGTTCACCGGCCTTGCCGTCAAGACGCCATGCCTGTTCTTCAACGATGCGCCGCCGCCCCTCCCGGTCCGCCTCGGGGTGTTCCAGGTAGAAACGAATGTTGTCGATGGCTTCATCCAGGTTGTGGGAGAGCCGAACCCCGCCCGACTTCAGGATATTGCGATAATGGTTGTAATCATAATACCGCCGGTAGGAATCCAGATAGGGCTTCTGCTGCAAGCCATCGAAGGCGACATTGACCACGGGCGTGTCGAAGCAGGCCGCGTCGATGGTGATGGTGGACGCAATGTTGATCACGACATCGGAATAGCGCATCAGCTCCGCCAGCCCATACATGTCTTCTCGCGTGGGGTCCCAATTGTCCCGGGTCGCGGCGGCCCGGCCGGGACGTTGCAGCACCAGCCGTTGATCTTTTTTAAAATGTTCGAATTTTGATGGATCGGATTTGGGATGGAGCCGCACCAGGAACTGGACCGGCGCACCGAAAAGTTTTTCTGCAATGGCCGATCGGAACAGGTCGACCACCTCATGTTCATCCGGCATCAGGCCATCGCTTCCCCCGGTATAGGTGATCAGCTTTTTATCGGGATCCAATCCCCACTTTCGGAAAAACGCCTCTCTGGACTGGAAATTCGCCCGATCACGATACAGATCGAACTGGGGGACGCCGGAAATCAGAATGCGCTCGGCCGGATATCCATGGAACCGTTGGAGTTCCCTTTTCAAGGTCTCGTTCCACACGATGATCCGGTCCGGGATGAACGGAAAAAACCCCCGGGTTGTGGGGTTGTCCCAGCTCTGCATCTGGCTGATGATCTTGACCCCATTTTGCTTTGCCGCGAGCCCGATGTTGAAAAATTTTGTGTAAAGATGAGAAAAAAAGATCAGATCCGGATGATAGCGCTCGATGAGCGTCCGGTCCAGGGGCGGCGTCACCCGCCATTCGATACGGGACAATGTTCCGAAAATACGCTGTAAGACATTGGTCTTTTGAAGTCGTCTGATGGCTGATCTGAGAAGCCCGCGTTTCTTCTTCCCCCGTTTGATTTTGAAAGACGTCAGGCCTGCCTGACTTTCCGCCCAGACTTCTTTCCGAAGAGAGCGGACCATTTTCCACAGGGATGCCGGTTTCCACTGCGGCAACGCATCGAGAGGTTCGACCTTGACGGCATCGGATTCAAATTCGGACCGGAACCTTTCGTCGGCGATCGGGGAGAAAATGACAATGAAAATATCCCCCCGTTCCTTCAAAATACGCAACACATCGGTTCGCAAAATGTTGCGGATGGTAATGCCCGAGTCAACAATGATAAAAAGCGTTTTCTTGTCCCGATTCAATGGAATCCCAGTCCTTTCAGAATTGCTTTCTTGCGTGTTCAACCCGATGGCCGAAGTCCAGGCCGGAGAACATCCGTCGCTGCGGAATTTGAATGCCGACAGGATTGTTTTTGAAAAAAGCTGTCCATTTGTTGCAAAATAAGTTATAGATTTCCTGAAACATATGACGGTCCCAGCTCAGGAGGCATCGAAAAGCGACGAACGCATCCCTGTTGAGAGCCGATTTGTATTGTAAAACACCGCAAACCCGATTCAAGCTTTTTACCCCATATTTCCAATAGCATGAAGAATACCCCCAAAATAATTTATGTCTTTATTAATTGATTTTATTATACATGTCCATTGATTTTTATCTGGTTGAAATTCCGTTGGCGCCTTGATTCCCAGATCGACGGCATCCATGGGCGTTGGCAGGGATCATGTATCGTTTTTCATGGTTTTTCTTTCTATCTTCTGCAAGGTCCCATCGGAATGGCGGGCTGCGAGGTTCTGAATGCGTAAGAAAAAAGTTTGCGTTGTCGTCAACAGCCGGGCCAATTATGGGCGGATCAAAAGTTTTCTGTCGGCGGTCCAGGAGCATCCCGACCTGGAGCTGCTTCTGATCGTGGGCGCGTCCGCGATGCTCTATCGTTTCGGATCGGTTATCGACATTATCCAAAGGGATGGATTTGAGCCGGTCAGCACGGTCTATTCCATTGTGGAAGGCGAAACGCCCTCCACAATGGCCAAATCCACGGGTCTGGGCATCCTGGAACTGGCCACTCAGTTTGAAAATTTGAAGCCCGATATGGTCCTGACCGTCGCCGACCGTTTTGAAACATTGGCAACCGCCGTGGCCGCCAGTTATATGAACATCCCCCTTGCCCATACGCAGGGGGGCGAGTTGACGGGGTCCATCGACGATTCGGTACGGCACGCCATCACCAAATTGGCCCATGTTCACTTTCCGGCCACCGAGCAAGCCGGCAAACTCCTGGAGCAAATGGGGGAAAACCCGGCCAGCATCTTCGTGACCGGTTGCCCCGCCATGGATCTGGCGGCGGAAGCCTGCCGGGACAACTGCGACAATCTCTTTCAAAAATACGGCGGCACCGGCAAACAATTGGACTGGGACAAGCCGTTTCTGGTTGTCCTGCAACATCCTGTGACCACCGAGTACGAAGAAGCCTTTTGCCAGACCCGCGAAACCCTGGAAGCGGTCAGGCGCCTCAACATGCAAACGGCCTGGTTCTGGCCCAATGTCGACGCCGGATCGGACGCCGTGGCCAAGGTATTGCGGATGTTCATCGCCAATAACGGTGACGCGCCATTCCATTTCTACCGCAATTTTTCGCCGGAAGATTACGTCCGCCTGATCAATCGTTGCGCGTGCATCGTCGGCAACTCCTCCAGCGGCATCCGGGAAGGGGCGTTTCTGGGGACCCCGTGCGTCAACATCGGCTCCCGACAGCGGCAAAGAAAACGCGCTGAAAACGTCCGGGATGTGGACCACGACGCCGATGCCATTTACGAATCGATCCGGCTCCAGTTGGAACACGGACGCTACGCGCCAAACACGCTTTACGGCGACGGCCATGCCGGCATAAAAATGGCCGAAATTCTGGCCGAGCGCCGAATTGAAATCAAGAAACAGTTTTATCGCAACAGCGGTCAGTCATAATTATACAGGTCAAATATCACATGAAAACTGTTGTTTATATAGGATCGGCGGAAGGATTCGAGGCGGCCGACGAAGTGTTGGGCGACATGGCCCGCACCCGGCATGCGACCGCCCAGCCGGACCCGTTCATCAAGGACTTCTCGGATGCCGACGCCCTTCTCGATGCATCCATGAAGGTCAAAATCACCGATGAGATGGTAAGGGCCGCGCGGCGTCTGAAAATCATCTCCTGCGCCACCACGGGCTCCGACCACATCGACCGCGCCGCCCTCGATGAACGCAACATTCCCGTTTGCACCCTCAAGGAAGATCCGGACCTGCTGCAAAATCTCACCCCCGCCGCAGAGCTTTCCTGGGCCCTGCTCATGGCCTGCGCCCGGCGCCTCCCGCCGGCAATCAAACATGTGACCGACGGCGGGTGGAACCGGGAAGCATTTCCGGGCATCATGCTGAACGGACGACGGCTGGGATTGATCGGTTGCGGCCGCATCGGCGGCTGGATGGCCCGGTACGGCCGCGCTTTCGGCATGGAGGTGGTCGGCCATGATCCCCACCTGAAAAACTGGCCGGAGAACATCCGGCAGGTCCCCCTGAACCAGTTAATGGAAACGAGCGATTTTGTCTCCATCCATGTCCACCTCACGCCTGAAACCGAGGGGCTCGTTTCCCGAAAATTGCTGGAGCGGATCAAGCCGGGCGCCGTCCTGATCAATACGTCCCGGGGGGCGGTCGTGGATGAATCGGCGCTGCTCGATGGATTGAAATCGGGCCGCATCTACGGGGCCGGCCTGGATGTGCTGACCGGAGAACCGAATACGCGCCATCATGCCCTGGTCCGGTATGCCCGCGATCATGACAATCTGCTCATCACCCCCCACTGCGGCGGATACAGCCCGGATGCGGTGCGCCTGGTGTGCAAGCGCGCTGCGGAAAAAATCCGAAAAGCCCTACTGGATGGAGACCGCCTATGATAGATTTCAACAGCCTGGCGGACGACATCGCAGCCCGGGGCATCGAGAGGGTGTTCGGCATTCCCGGCAGCGGGGCATCCCTTTCTCTGATTGACGCGTTGGAAAAGCGCGGCGTCGACTTCTGTTTGACCCATTTCGAGGGCACGGGCGCGCTCATGGCGGCAACGACTGGCCGCCTCTCGGGCAGGGCGGGGGTATCCCTGTCCATCAAGGGGCCGGGGTTCGCCAATGCCGTGCCCGGCCTGACCGCTGCATGGTTCGAATCTTTTCCCGTGGTGCATCTGACGGAGGCCGCACCTCCCGGAGCGCCGGCCTCACAAGCCCACAAGCGATTGGATCATGCGCCGCTGGTGAGCGGCATCGCCAAGGGGGTGCGCCCCCTGTCCCAAAGGAACGGTTCCCTTTCGGAAATGGCGTCCTGGGCCGAAGCTGAAACACCCGGACCGGTGGTTCTGGAATTGACGGCATCACAGGAACCGCCTGTCCCCATCCCGGCGGCCCGTCTGACGACCAATAAAGCGGACATGATCCTGGACCTGATCGAAACGACCCGAAGACCGCTGGTAATCGCCGGCTCGCTGGCCGTCCGGCAGGGCTGGACCCGCCGCTTGAATTCGCTGAATATTCCCGTTTTTTGCACCGCCGCAGCCAAAGGGGTGGTCGATGAAACCTTGCCCCATGCCGCGGGCGTCTACACCGGCGTCGGCGGCGAATTGGCCCCCGAATCGGAGGTGATTCCCCAGTCCGATCTGGTCGTCTCTTTGGGGCTGACGGCGCGGGAAGCGCTCGGGGCAAAGCCGTTCCCCTGCAAAGCGGTCACGGTGGAAGCCGTGGAAACCCCCGGCAGCGAAGCCTTCTCTTTTGTTCACAGCGCCGGGATTGAAGGGGCCGTCCCGATCCTGGACGCATTGCATCAGAAGGCGTGGGGGCTGGACCTGCTCAGGGACCTCAGATCCCGACTCCATTCCCATTTGGATAACGGTTTTCTGCCGGCCCAGGTGTTTCAAAGCGTCGACCGGCATTTCGATGGGCGCGTCCGGGCGGTCATGGACACCGGCTATTTGTGCACCATCGGCGAACATGTATGGCCGGCCCGCCGGCCGGAATGGTGTCTGCTGGCCGGTCAGAGCCGCTACATGGGAACGGGCCTGCCGATGGCTTTGAGCGCGGCGCTGCATGACCGGTCTGTGCCCACCATCGCATTTTTGGGGGACGGCGGCATCGGCATGTATTTGGCTGAGGCCAAAATCGCCGCCCGTCGCCGTCTGCCCTTGCTGTTCACCCTCATGACCGACAACGCTTTCGGCTCCATCCGCACCACGGCGATTCAAAAAGGACTGACCCAATCGCCCCTGGTGATGGACGGCGCGTCATGGGTCGGGGTTTTCAGCGCCATGGGCGTCCCGGGCGAACGGGCGGAAAATTTAACGGCCGTAAATTCGGCCCTGGCCCGTTGGAACCCGACCCATGGGCCGGCCTTCCTGGAAATTCCCTTTGACCCCGATGCCTATGAAGCCATGGTCAAAGGCGTGCGGTAGTAAACAAGGATTCGCTATGAAACAACACCATATGCTCATTCTCGGCTGCGGCAGCGTGGGAAAACGCCATGCCCGCAACCTGGCGGCCCTGGGCTGCCGGATATCCTGCTTCGACCCCCGCAAAGACCGTCGAACCGAACTGGCGGCGGAAACCCCGGTGTCGGTCGCCTGCTCCGATCTGAGGGAGGCCCTGTCGCTGGACGGCGTCGACGGCGTCGTGGTGGCGTCGCCCACCGCTTTCCACGCCGATCAGACCATCCGCGCCCTGGACCTCGGCCTGCCCGTTCTTCTGGAAAAACCGCCGGCCAAAACCCTCTCGGAAGCCAAACGCATGGCAGACGCCATGGAAAAAACCGGGGTTCCGGTGCTTCTGGGATACACCTGGCGCTGGTGGCCGCCGCTTTCAAGGGTCAGGGAACTCCTGGATTCCGGCAAAATCGGCCGCATCCGCCATGTTCAATTTCATATGTCCGCCCATCTGGCGGACTGGCACCCCTGGGAACCTTATCAGGATTTTTTCATGTCCAGCCTGGAGCTGGGAGGGGGCGCGCTCCTGGATGAAAGCCACTGGATCGATCTCATGCTCTGGTTTTTCGGCAAACCGCTCAGCCTTTTCGGACAGGTTGAAAAAAACTCCGATCTTCAGATCGAAACGGACGACAACGTCGACGTTGTCGCAACGTATCCGGACGGGCTGCGCATCACCCTTCACCTGGACCTTTACGGCAGACCCCATGAAAAATTCATCCGGTTCATCGGCGAGGGCGGAACCATTTTCTGGTCGGCCGAACCCAACCAAGTCCGCATCGGCCTCGGAATGGAACAGGAATGGGAGCAGGAAGACTTTACCTGCGACAGAAACGATATGTTCATGGACGTGGCCGGGGAATTCATCGCTGTCTGCAATGGCGGCGATGTCAAAACATGCCGATTGACGGATGGGGTCGCCGTCATGGAACTCATCGAGAAGATCAGAAACAGCCACCAGGAGCAAAAGGCGGTCCGACTGGATTAAAAGATGAGCCTCAACGATCTGAATGTACTGGCGGTCGTCCCTGCACGCGGCGGGTCAAAGGGCATCCCCCGCAAGAACCTCCAACCCGCGGGGGGGCTGTCCCTGGTGGCCCGGGCCGCGCGGGCGGCGAGGTCGCTGCCCTGGATAGACAGGGCCATCCTTTCCACGGACGACGAAGAGATCGCGGCGGAAGGCCGGCGTTACGGATTGGACGCACCGTTCATGCGGCCGGAGTCGCTTTCGGGCGATGCCGCCCTCGCCGTCGACGTCTGGCGTCATGCATGGCTGGCCTGCGAAGCCCATTACCGCAGGCGCTTTGAACTCTCGGTGCTGCTGGAACCGACCAGCCCCCTGCGGCGTCCCGAGGATATCGAACGCACCGTGCGGACCCTGATTGAGGACGGCCATCCCGCCGCCGCCACCGTCAGCCCGACCCCGGCCCATTATTCCCCCCACAAAACCCTCACGATTTCGGAAAAAGGCGTCATCGGATTCTACATCCAGGACGGTGCAAAGCACAGCCTTCGCCAGGGCATTCCCCAGTATTATCATCGCAACGGGATCTGTTACGCCGCAACCCGGGAACAGGTGGTCGACAAGGGGCGGATCATCGACGCCGACGCCGCGGCCGTCGTCATCGACCGCCCCGTGGTGAATATCGACGATCCCTTTGAGTTGGAACTGGCGGACTGGCTGCTGGAAAGAGAAAACCGCTAAAACATCGGATCTATCCGACGACGCCTTTGTTCAGCCGTCGCCCCTGTCATCGACAGGTCCCACATCGTCAACCCTCAGCAGATCCTCTGCCGAGACGTCCCGCAACAGCCTTTGACCGACGATTTCATCGATGCGCTCCGGAGAAATGCCGCTTCCGGGCTTTTTGGCGGCCAAATGGGATCGTTGCAAAATGGTTCCCGCCGGCAGATCCGCCCGGAGCGCCAGACTTTTGGTGAACAACGCCCTCACCGGCGCCAGTTCCGCCGCGATCCGGTCTTTTTCCAGGGGATGGACGCGCATTTTCTCGGTGAAGCGGACGCCCTCAACCAGTTGCGCCAATTCCGAAATGGTCACCGAAGCGGGCACATCGGGGCCAAACATCTTCCGGCTGAAGGTTGCATGGACCTCCACAATTGCCGCGCCCAGCGCAGCGGCCGCCAGGGACGGAAAAATGGTTCCCGAATGGTCGGAAAGACCCACGGCGCAACCATATCGGTCCCGGAAAAGGGACAACAGGTTCAAACCGATTTTTTCCGGCGGCGTCGGATACAGGGTCGTGCACTGGAAGACCGTCAGGGGAAGTCCCGCTCCCCGGATCCGCGCCACGGCGGCGTCGATTTCCGCCATCGCGCTCATGCCCGTGGACAGCAGCACCGGCAGCCGCGTTTCGGCAATGCGCTCGAACAGATCCGCGCTGCTCACTTCCCCCGAAGCGATTTTCCATGCAGCCACGCCGACCCGGCTCAGCAGGTCGACCGCTTCAATGGAAAACGGAGAGCTGAGAAAAAACAGCCCCCGTTCCTCTGCATGGCGTTTGAGGCCGCGCCATTGATCTTCGGTGAATTCCATCCGCCGCCAGTAGTCGTACCGCGTGGCGTCCTGATAGCTGAACTTGACCCGCCAGGGCTCCTGACGGGTGGACTCGGCCCGGGCGATGTGGGTTTGAAATTTCACGCCGTCAGCGCCGGCGTCGGCCACGGCGTCGATGAACGCATGGGCCGTGCCCAGGCTGCCGTCATGGGCCTGGGCGATCTCCGCCATCACCAGGCAGCGATGACCGTCAGGGTCGGGCATCATCGACGTGGCGTCTCCTGTAAAATGCTTTGACGTGATCCCGCATCCATCCTATCAAGCCTGGGAGGATGTTTATTAACCACATAAACTTTCTCGGCGTTTCAATAAGTTGATGTTTTAATCCAATTCCGGAGTGTAGGGAGTATCGGATATACTTAGCGTAGCACTTCATTAAACTGGAAAAGCTATTGTAATACTGGTTAAACACTATTTCTTCATAGTAATACAATCTTAGCCCTTTAGGGTTTTTTAGCCGCACCTGGAAACGATTTGCATTAAGTCCATCATTTTGATATTCAATTAATTGTATTACTTCATTAATATATCTGAACTTATAATGATGTGCAATCCTATTCCAGGTTACCGAAGGCCGCATATATTTTTCTTCAGCGATCGTCGGAAACGGAAATAAACGATGAATTTCAGTTCTCACCGACCTCTTTTTCTCCCCACCAATATTATATTTTTTTCTCGTTTCCAGATAGTTGGAATCAAAAACATCTTTTGGAAATCGTCTACCTGAAATTTTCTTGGTCTCAATATCAGCGCATAGCCCCTCGACCCCTGCAAATTTTGCTTTATCATCATCTGGTATCTGATTCCAGTGGTACAGGAGACGTTCCAAGGCTTCCGGTGTCAGCTTGTCATCGGAATCCAGAAAAACGATAAAAAACCCGTTGGCATTCCGGACACCGGTATTCATTGCTTCATGTCTGCCCTGATTGGCCTGTTTCAAATACTGTACGGGAAAATCGACTGTTTTACGCCATTCGGAGACCAAATCCGCGGTGCAGTCTGTAGACCCGTCGTCGACAATCACGACTTCGAAATCCTTATAAGTTTGCACCTCAATGCCGCGCAGAGCCCGAGGCAGCAGATAGGCGCGGTTAAAGGTCGGTACGACCACTGAAAAGGCATACAGATATTGGGGCTCAGAATGGACAAGTTTTTCCATACCGCAATCAGGATCCTGGTCTTCTAAAAGATTCAATATCGATGGTTTCGGAGGAGAGGAGGTACCGCAAATGGGCTTCAATGACCCCATCGCCGCCGAAACGGGCGGCCCTCCTCTGAAGCGCGGTTGGATCAAGGGGCGTCGCCAGGGTTTTCAGCATCGCCCCCGCCAGTGCCGTTGCATTGCCCATGGGGACCAAAGGCCCGTATCGCCCCTCTTCCAGAATCTCCCGGGGGCCGCTGGGGCAGTCGGTCGCCACAACCGGGACCTTCAGGGCCATCGCCTCGATCAACACCGTCGGCAATCCCTCAAAAAGGGAAGAGAGCACAAAGAGACCGGCCCGCAGCAGATATGCGTAGGGATTCTCCACAAAACCGGGCAACGCGACGTCCTCCTTGAGCCCAAGCTCGGCGACCAGGGCTTCCAGTTTGGGGCGAAGGGGGCCTTCCCCCAGGATCATGAGTCGGCAGTCCTGCTGCAGCCGGACTTCGGCAAACGCTCGAATCAAGACGCCGAAATCCTTTTGGCGTTCCAATCGGCCGATCCCGAGGATGACCGGCGGTTCATCCGGCGAAAACCAGGGGTGGTCGAGGGGGGCCTCTGCCCGCTCATACAAAAGAGGGGTCACCACCGGGTTAAACAGCGTCTGGACCTGCTCCGGCCGAATTCGCGTGTGGGCCGTCAGATCATCGGCCACGCCCCGGGATACGGCCGAAATGCCGTCGGCCCATGGATAAAAGCGCGAAATCGACCGCCAGCGAAGCCAGGTGTTGATCATATTTTCCCCTTCAAGCCCACGGGAAACATTGTTGCGAACACTCAACACCACCCGGGTTGCATCGCCCGTGATCCGTTTGGACCATGCCGCAAGCAGGTTGTACCGATGTCCCGCCGCGAACAGGGCATCCGGCCGCGATGTCTTCAGGTATCTCGATAGCTTCATCAATTGACCGCTTTTGTGTTTGGCCTTGAACGCCACCACCCGGATGTCGGGGGCGAGCCGGGGGGTGGACAGTGGGGTGTTTTTGGGTGGAAAGGCGATGATTTCAACATAGACGCCTCTGCGATTAAATTCATTGGACAGGTTGAAAAGATTTGTGGTGATGCCGCCGTGGGAAAGGTCTTTTTCCCTGAAGCATGGCCCGAAAACCGCAATGCGCTTCCCCTCGAATTGGCGAATACGTGGCTTTTGTTCTCGGTCCTCCATTGTCTGTTCCATCATAACTATTGAGATATTAAAGGTTCGCTGTATTTTTTCTACTGTTTAATTTTGGAAAAACACCATGCCAAATTGCGAAGCATGAACATGGTTAGAAGATTTTTTTTATAAATGAGTAATAGAATTTTCGGGAATACGACTTATTGTAATAATTCGCTTTCATTATTTTCTCGGTCGCTCTTTTTTTTTCCAGCAATTCATCATCGGGCCAATGCGTAAAGTTGATGTGGACTTTTCCTTTTCCAAAACTTTTTTCAATATCGCATAGATATTTTGTTTCATCATTTATTTGACCGCTTGCAATGCAATCGTCATAGAGTTTCGATCCTGGAACCGGGGTTATCAAAAGAAAACGCCTGCCTGGATGGTCTATTTTATCGAATAAATCAATAGTTTCATGTACTGTCTCTTCAGTTTCACCAGGATATCCGAAGATAAGCTGAACTTTGACCGGAATTTTCAGTTTCTTTGTTTCCATCATAATATTTTCAATTTGTTCCACAGTTATCCGCTTGTTCATATTGTTCAAAATTTTTTGACTCCCCGATTCAATCCCATATCCCAAGCCACAGCATCCTGCATTTTTAGCCATTTGTAGAAATTCTTTATCCATAATATTGATTCTGGCCTGCGAGCCCCATGGAATGTCGAGGTTTCTTAGCAAGGGACCCAATTCACGAAACCGAGACTTTGAAGCAAGGAATAATTCATCCCCGAATGAGACATCTTCAAGCCCAAAATTGTCAATCAAAAAGGATAGCATTTTATAAATTTTATTTGGCGACATACTTCTATAATTTTGAGATGATTTTGAACAAAAATAGCAACTATATGGACATCCTCTTGAGGAAATAAAAGATATTGCTCGTTTAATTGTTTTTCTATTTTCAAACACATTGTTTTGCTGTAGATACTTTTCCATATCAAAAAAGCTGAAATCGGGCATTGGCAACTGATCTAGATTGAAATACCTATCTTGATTGTCAGTTTTTATAATTGTTCCAGCATGTTTAAATGCAATGCCCTTAACTTGAAAAAGATTATCAATATTTGAAAGTAAATCAAGAATAGCGTATTCTCCTTCACCAATGACGCAAATATCAGTTTGAGTGTTTTTCAAAGTTAGCTGAGATTGATATGTTGCAAGAGGACCTCCAACGACGATAGGAGCGCTTCTCTGATTTTTTATATGATCAGCAATAAATCTAACAGCGTTGAACTGGGTTGAGAATGCACTTATCCCAATAATATCAAAATCATGTTGATTAATTTCATTGATTAATTTCTCTTTCTCAACTTGCAATGCTTGGCCATCAATTATTTTTACATTGTAGCCCTTCGATTTCACTATTGTAGCAATATAGGCCAAGCCCCAAGGGAAATTGATGGAAATCCTCTGCTTTTTTCTCTTTGATCCCTTTTTTTCATGCATAGGTTGAACTAATAATACATTTTTGATTTTCATATTTTCTGTCTCCCATTTCACTTTTAAGTTGTTCGGTCCGTATGATTTTATACCCCGTGGGAGCTACCCTCTCCTCGGGCCCGAGAAGCACTTCGGTGGCTCTTATCTCCACAAAAACGCTCGTGCAACCCCATAGATCCGCTGGGAGTTCCAGATATCCACTGAACCCACATAGGTTCTGGCTCAACATTACATTCAGTCCAATCACGGTGCGAAAATGGCTTCGCCGATAGTCCACTGAGAAAGCCTCTCACCAGCCATTGAACCTCCACCCCAATCTTTCGACGGCCCAAGAACCGCTCGTCGTCGAGCTGCGAAAAACCTTGTTGCCGCCCCTCAACGACCCGCTGGCGGTGACCCGCGAGTTCATAAACGACAAGGTCTCTCTTTCTGGCCTGGACCGCTGTCCGCGCCGCTATGACATCTCCAAAATCAATGACCCGATCTCCCGCCATGAGCCGGAGAAAAGGCCAAATGGCCGAAAACGCCGCCGCGTTCCTTGAGCGCCTCGATAGGACGACTCCCTTCAAAATCTCCAAGGTCCTCACCGACAACGGCAAGGAGTTCTCGGGCCGATTTGGCGCCACCGGGCAACGCGAGACCACTGGGAACTACGCCTTCTAATAGGTGTGTGCCGGGCACGACATCGAGCATCGCCTAATTAAGCCCGAAAAACCGCAAACCAACGGCATGATCGGGCGTTTTAACGGTCGGGTCAGCGAAGTCCTTGACACCAAAAGGCTCGTCTCGGGCCAGCACCTCCACGAAACTATGTTCCGCTATTTCGCATCAGCAACAATTATATCCCATAGCGGGACTTGGCACTTATCCGACAAACCGTTCGAAAATGGCCTAAAGTCAAATCAATCATACACCCCCTTTGATCTTTTTGACGACCGGGGCCAAGGGCAATACGGCTTACGCTTCCATCGCCGATGCACCCAGAACCACTGCGCCGGATAGCGGCGGATGAACGATTCGATGGCATCGTTATACGCCTGGGTATTGACTTCGATGTCTTTGGTTTTGTCGCCTGTTTCCGTGAAGGGGATCTCCTCGCCGAACTCCAAAAGGAATCCCTTATCCGTGCGCGCGCTAAACAAAGGGATCACCGGGGAACGGGTTTTCCGGGCGATGATGGCCATGCCGCTGTTGGTGGGGACAACCCGGTCAAAAAACTCCGCGAAAACGCCTTTTTTGTAATTGACGCTCTGATCCATGAGCATGCCGACGCATTCGCCATTATATAAACGCTTTACAATCTTCCGCATGGCCCGGCTGCTCCGCTGGGCCGAAATCATCCGCCCCCCAAACCGACTTCGGGACACCTCAAAAAAACGATTCAAAGGCGCCGAATCAAGGGGACGATAGACGATGTTGACCGGATGGCTCGACATGCCGGAAATCACCAGCAGCGTTTCCCAATTGCCCATATGGGCCGTCAGCACCAGCGCGCCCTTCCCTTTCTTTAGGGCGTTATGGTAATGTTCCCAACCTCTTACTTTAAAATAACGGCCGAATTTTTGTGGATTCAGCCGCATCAGCCACCCGATTTCAAATATCAGATTCCCCAGGTTTTGGAAAACATCGCGGCTGATCCGTCGGATCTCCGCCTCGCTCTTTTCGTCGCCATAGGCCAGTCTCAGGTTGGCGCGAACGATTCTCCGGTGATGCACATCAAGAAAATGCCAGAGGCGGCCAAAGCCGCTTCCGAAAGCCTGGGACGCGTTTCGCGGCAATAACCCCACGCTCAACAGGCATTTGACGACAAATGCGTAAGCTATATCCTCCGACATCCGTTTCATTTTTAACATCTTCGCTGCTCTGCCAGAACCCGGTCGTAGATCCCTGCATTTCCGGCAACCATCCTCGAGATTGAAAACAATTCAGAAACCAATCGTCGGCCTGCTTCCCCCATTTTCTGTCGCGTTTCCTGTGCATCCAGCAACGCAGTGATCGCCTCATCGAGGGCCACCGGGTCTCCCGGCGGCGCCAGGATACCATTTTCCCCGTGACGCACCGTTTCCGGGATGCCCCCGACCCGGGAAGCGATAACCGGCACGCCGCAAGCCGCCGCCTGAAGCAAGGAGACCCCGAGCCCTTCCATCAGCGCCGGGTGCGCCACCAAATCGAGGCACGGCAAGATTCGGTGAATGTCGTTCCGGAAACCGGCGAAAATCACCCGATCCTGGACGCCACGGCGGCGGCATTCCTCTTGGAGGCGGCCTTCCAACGGTCCCCGGCCCAGAAACAGAAACCGAACATCCGGATGCTTCGCTAAAATGCCCGGCATCCCTTGGATCAAAACGGCATGGCCCTTGCGCAGAATGAGTTGCGCGATAACGCCAACAGTCCGCTCCATCGGCTTCAAATGGAATTCTTGACGGAACCAGACGGCGTCGCCGTCGGGTTTAAACCGATCCGTATCCACGGCGCTATGAACCAGGGAAATCCGCTCCGACCGCACGCCTTCCGATATCAGTACCCGCCGGATGCCCTCGGATATGACGATGACCCGATCATAGCATCGATACTTCAGCTTCGCCAGCCAGGTTGGCTCGGGGTTATCGACCCGCCGGGTGATCACGGCCGGGATTTGGGCGATCATCGCGGCCAACCCGCCCCAAAGATCCGCTCCCCGCCGGCTGTGGACATGCAGGATATCCGGCCGGATTTTACGGATCAGCCGCAACAGATGGCTCCCGGTTCGGGGGTCCATTTCGCCCGCCATGGCCGCTTCATGGACTTGCCCCCCTTTTTTCCTGAAAGCCCGTCCGATGTCGCTGCCCAGGTCGCAGGCCAGATGGCTTTCCCATCCGAGCCTGTCCAGCCCTTTCATCAAATACAGCACCTGCAGCGCGCCGCCGTAGAGGTGGCGGCCGGTTTCAAGGTGAAGCACACACGGTCCCATTTATTCCATTCTTTGTCCGTCTTGAAGGCTCAACAGGGTATCCTCCAACTTCAACGAGGGATTCTCTTTCAATGATCCCTTCGGCGGAATTGAACAAGAGTGTTTGGCAGGTCGCCCGCGGACGCTCCCGTCGCTTGTTTCAATGCATTTTCACCCGATTCGGATCGAGGGCGACCCCAACATCATCCATCGCATTCGAGGTATCGACTAATTCCGAACAACCTCTATAAAATCCGATAAAGAATTCGCCAAAGCACCATGTTTCAGCATTTTCTTCAATTCAACCAAATCGGTCGTGCTATTGACCTTTCCAGCAACTTGCATTGGAACAGGACCAAATTTGGCGTCAAGAACCTCTAAAACAGCCTCATGCGCCATTTCAAGTTTCCCTTTCGGGATTCCTTCCTTCCTTTATCCTTAATATACTCAGCGAGCATAACCGTCTCCTTTCTCTCCTCCAGGACTCTCAAAATATCGTCCCGCTCCTCTTGCCGAACATTGGCGTACACATCGATAAATCGACATATTTCTCAAACAAAGCCGCTGACGCCAATTCAAACAGCCCCTGACCACCAGCGCGTCGGGGTGGACTTTTTGAATAGCACATTAAAAGATTGATTAATTCTTCACAGCCTTTATAAAATCCGCTAAAGAATTCGCTAAAAATCCCTGTTTCAACATTGTTTTCAATTCAGTCAAATCGGTCGTGCGATTGACTATTTCAGCAACTTCAACCGGAACAGAACCAAATTTGGCGTCAAGACCCTCCAAAACCGCCTCATGCGCCATTTCAACCCTACCTTTATCCTTAATATAATCAGCAAGCATAACCGTCTCCTTTCTCTCCTCCAAGGCTCTCAAAATATCGTCCCGCTCCTCTTGCCGAACATTGGCATAGACATCGATAAAATCGACATATTTCT
>JAABTD010000296.1 GCA_011390065.1 Desulfobacteraceae bacterium | reverse complement strand
CGGAAGAGGGTTCAATGGACCCGGCGGCTCATGGCGGCCGGGGTCCCGGCCACCGTGCTCCTTTCCCTCCTGGCAGCCTGGGGTCTGGCCCGGAGCATCGCCCGGCCCGTGGAACAGGTGGCAACCCCCCTGGGGATATCCGCCCGAACCATCGCATCGGCAGCCGGTCATGTCTCGGATGCCAGCGGACAGTTGTCCGAAGGAGCGGCCCATCAGGCCGCCGCCCTGGAGGAAAGCGCGGCCTCCCTGGAGGAGATGGCCGCCCTGGCGAGCCAGAACGCCCACCATGCCGGCGAGGCGACCCGCATCGTTGCGGACTCCCAGAAAACCTTTGCGAGGGTCGAAGAGCGGACCGCTGCCCTGGCGAAGACCATGACCGCAATCCGGCAGGCCGGCGAAAAAAGCGGGGAGATCATACAGACCATCGACGGCATTGCCTTCCAGACCGATCTGCTGGCTCTCAATGCGGCGGTGGAAGCGGCCCGGGCCGGAGAAGCGGGGGCGGGCTTCGCCGTGGTGGCGGACGAAGTGCGGAAACTGGCCCTGCGTTCGGCGGAGGCGGCCCGGGAAACCGCCGACGGACTGGAAGAAACCGCCGGCCGGATCGCCGAAGGGGGCGAGGCGGTGGGCCAGGTCCAGGCGGCCATGGCCGAACTGACCGGCGCGGCCCAAAAGGTGCGGGAAATCGTCGGAGAGATCGCCGCCGCCTCCGGGGACCAGGCCGCCCAGGCCAAAGAGGTCAGCGAATCGGTGATCTCCATGGATCGCATCACCCAGGAAAACGCCTCAACCGCGGAGCAGACCGCCGCCTCGGCCGAACAGATGTCGGCCCAGGCCAGGGAGATGGAGGCGATGGTGGAGAGGCTGGTTGCGATGCTGAAGGGACGGGAACGAGGCGGAAAAATGAGAAAGACCGCTTCCCGGATATGAAACGGAAAACGGCCCTTATCGGTTGCCTCGATCAGAAACCGATTGTCACGCCACCTCCCGCCGCTCCATCACTTTTCCCCGCCGACCGACGACCACCTCTTCGAAGGGGATCTCGCGGCCGGCTTCCTTCATGGCCTTTTTGACGATCATGGGCAGGGCCGAGCAGCAGGGCACCTCCATGTAGACCGAGGTGACGCTTTTCAGGCCGGCGTTTTTGAAGATTTGGGTGAATTTTTCCACGTATTCGTCCACGGCGTCGAATTTGGGGCAGCCCATCATCACCACGCGCCCCTGGAGGAAGTCGCTGTGGAAACTGGGATAGGCCAGCGGCGCGCAGTCCGCCACCACCAGGAGGTCGGCGCCTTTTAGGAAGGGCGCGTCGGGCGGCACCAGCCGGATCTGGACCGGCCAGTGGGTCAGCGCCGATTCGGCGGCGCCGGCGTCTTCAGCGGTGGATCCGCCTTTCTCCGGCGGCGTGAAGACCTGAATCCCGGCCGAAGGGCATCCCCGGATGGGCTCCAGGGACGGCTTTTCAACCGCCTTCTTCTCCAGCAGTTCCTCCACCGCCTCTTCGTCGAACTCCTCGGCCTCCCGCTCGACGATGTGCAGGGCGTCGTTGGGGCATTCGCCCAGGCAGGCGCCCAGGCCGTCGCAGTATTTGTCGGCGATCACTTTCGCCTTGCCGTCCACGATCTCCATGGCGCCTTCGGCGCAGGCCGGCACGCACTGGCCGCAGCCGTCGCATCGCTCTTCGTCGATTTCGATGATCTTCCGTTTGACTTTCATTTGGGGTCCTCCCTGTTTATCGGAACACCGCTCCCGAACCGTCCGGAGACGGGGCGGAAGCGTCGTTGTTGATGTATGTTTTATATGGATATCGGGAATCAAGTTCGGAGTACCGCCTTTAGGCGGCTCCTGGCGGATGCCGCCTCGGCCGCCTAAAGGCGGTACTCCGAACACGCCGTCCCAGACACCAGGACGTATGCTGTCAATTGAGCAACACCTCCCTGGCCACGTCGGCGCCGGCGGGGGTCAGAAACGATTTCTGAATAATGGATTCCAGCCGTTCCGGGTCCGTGCCGTTTTCCTTCTGTTTCTCCGCCAGATTGACGATCAGGTCCGCGTCGTAGACCGCCTTGAAATTGAGGGTCTCTTCCTTCCGGGGATGATGGTGATGGCCGACGATGTCGCAGACTTCGTCGATGAGCGGTTCCCGGGCGCCCAGGTTCTCCAGGATCTCCCGGGCCACGGGCGGCCCTTCTTCCTCCTGGTACTTGGCCGCGGAACTGTCGTGTTTCCGCTCGGCCTCGGGGATGCCGATGTCGTGGAGGTACGCGGCGGTGAGCACCACCGCCATGTTGGCGCCCTCCATCTTGCCGATGCGTTCGGCGTGACGGGCCACTCGGGTGGCGTGGCCGATCCGCTTGAAGTCCTGTTTGAAATAGCGTTTCATGGCGACGGCCACCCGGTCCTTGAGCAGATCTTCCTTCTGGGCCATCAGCTCCGGGGGCAGATCGCCGAGGCACTGTTCGGCGTACTGGCAGTAAGCCGCGCATCCGAAATCCATGCTCGGGTTGACGAACCGGTGACCGCAGCCCGGACATCTCCGCGAGGTGTCGTCCTTGAAGAACTCCACCGTGCGGTCGCATTCCGGGCATTTGGCGTCGAAGATGTCCCCCGGTTTCCAATATAGGGTGTCCTGTCCAGGGCATTTCATGGGTTGATCTCCTTTATGCGTGCCATTTTATCGATTTGTAGGGGCGAAAAATGTTTCGCCCCTACACATTATTATCCCAGGATCGCTTTCAGGTCCTCGTCCGGCGTGCTGATGGGTTTGATATTGAACTTGTCCACCAGCACCTGGAGGATGTTGGGCGAAATAAAAGCCGGCAGGCTCGGCCCCAGCCGGATGTCCTTGATGCCCAGGTAGAGCAGGCTCAGCAGAATGGCGACAGCCTTCTGCTCGTACCAGGACAGAATCATGGACAGCGGCAGGTCGTTGACCCCGCAATCGAAGGCGTCGGCCAGGGCCGTGGCGATCTTTACCGCCGAGTAGGCGTCGTTGCACTGCCCCACGTCCAGGAGGCGCGGGATGCCGCCGATGTCGCCCAGGTCTTTGTCGAAGAACCGGAACTTGCCGCAGGCCAGGGTCAGAATCACCGTGTCTTTGGGCGCTTTTTCCACGAACTCGGTGTAGTAGCTCCGGCCCGGCTTGGCGCCGTCGCAGCCGCCCACCAGGAAGAAATGGCGGATGTCCTTGTTCTTGACGCCTTCGATGACCTTGTCGGCCACGCCCAGCACCGCATCGTGGCCGAACCCGACGGTGACGTGTCCCTTGTCGGCATCCTCGCGGAAGCCGTCCATCTCCAGGGCCTTTTCGATGACCGGCGTGAAGTCCTTGTCCGGGAGGTGCGTCACATCGGGCCATCCCACCAGGCCGGTGGTGAAGATCCGGTCCTTGTAGGAACTCTGGGGCCGCTGGATGCAGTTGGTGGTCATCAGGATGGCGCCCGGAAATTCGTCGAACTCCTTGGACTGGTTCTGCCAGGCCGTGCCGTAGTGGCCGTGGAAGTGGTTGTATTTCTTCAGCTCCGGATAGCCGTGAGTCGGCAGCATTTCGCCGTGGGTGTAGATGTTGATCCCCTTGCCCTCGGTCTGCTGGAGCAACAGATCCAGATCCTTCAGATCATGACCGGAGATCAGAATGGCCTTGCCCTTTTTGGGTCCCAGGGGGACCTTGGTCGGGACCGGCTTGCCATAGGCCCCGGAATTGGCCTCGTAGAGCAGTTCCATGGTCCGCAGGTTGATCTCGCCCGCCTTCATCACCAGGTTCACATAGTCGTCAGCGGTCAGACCCGTGTCAAGGGTCTTGGCCATGGCCTCGTGGATGAACGCATCGATGGTCTCGTCGGTCTTGCCCAGAATCCGGGCGTGGTCCGCATAGGCGGCGATCCCCTTGATGCCGTAGGTGAGCAGTTCCCGGAGAGACCGGATGTCCTCGTTGAGATCCTCGGGATACTTGACGCCCACCTTTTCGCCGTCGGCGATCAGGGCGTCCTGGGTCTGGGGCGGCATGTAATTGGCGGCCTCTTCGGTAAAATCGACCTTGCCGCCGGCTTCCTTGACCCGTCCTTTCAGTTCTTCCCGCAGGGCGACGCACTGGCTGATCAGTTTCACGAACCGATCCGGGTCGAAATCCACATTGGTGAGAGTCGAAAAAAAGGCTTCGGCGGTAAAGCGATCGACCTTTTCATCCACAACGCCGACCTTTCGGCCTTCCACGGCGTAGAGGGACAATCCCTTGACCATCCATACCAGCAGGTCTTGTAGTTCGGCCACCTCGTGGGGTTTGCCGCATACGCCCGCCTTGGTGCAGCCTTCGCCTTTCGCCGTTTGCTCGCATTGAAAACAAAACATGGTGTTGCTCCTTTCGTATTGATAGTGTCGTTCGTCGCTCAATTGAGCCGTTCGTTTTTTTCCCTCATTCTGGATCTCTTATACCCCGATCCGCGATCCCTTTTCATTGATCTAAGTCAAAAGGGGGGATTTTTTTTTGAAAACGTCACCGCTCCCGGATGGATTCATAAAGGGATTCGCCCTCGGCCTGAAAGCTCTCCAGGGTGCTCCGGTAGCTGGTGGCCAGGGTGTCGTCCTGGATGCAGTCGATGTTGGCGTGGGCGATGGCCAGCCCGCTTTCCATGCAGGCGTAGGCCAGATGGGAGGCGACCCGGGCGTCGGCCCGGGCCGATGGGTAGATGCGCTCCCACATGGACAGGATCGCCCGGAGCATCTTCACGCCGTATTCCACCAGTTTCAGCGGCGGCCCTAAAGCGGTAATGCAGGCGGACTCCATGGCCGCGTCCCGCGCCTTGCCCTTGGGCAGCTTGGCGGCGTCCATGATCCTGCCGTAGGCGTCCACATCCCGGCTGATGACCTCCAGGCTGGCTTCCTGGATGGCCCGGAGGGTGTCGACCAGGGTCGAGATCTGGGTTTTCCCGGCGCCGTCGCCGGCCTTCTTTCCCGAAATCCGGGCCACAAACCCGCCCAGGGCGGCGGCCAGGGCCGAGCACAGCGCCGCGGCGCATCCGCCGGCCGGCAGCGTGGGCGAATCCGCGGCCACCCGGTCCAGGAACGCCGTCATGGTCAAATTCTCAAAGCAGGTCTCC
>JAABTD010000295.1 GCA_011390065.1 Desulfobacteraceae bacterium | reverse complement strand
GCCTTCAGTGGCCAGCGTCAGGCGGCGCACCGGCCCCAGGATGTGAGAAACCAGAACAAAGGCCAGAAAAAGCGCCAAAAGCAGTTCGAACAGAATGGCGACGCCCGCCACATATCGCAGGCGCGTGGCCTGGCCGCGGGCGTCGGCCCTGGCCTGCCGGATTTGATCGGTGAAGTTGCGCTTGTACACCTCGCACAGATTCACGATCCGAAAAAACAGGTCGCGAACTTCGGAATGGAGACCGGCAAGGGCTTTCCGCTGACCGGTTTTGTAGTGATCGATGACCCGGTCCTTGATCCGGATGTACTTTTCATAGTCGGCCCGGATGCGTCCGATGATCTCCTTCTGGGGGGGGGTGTCGGACAGGGCCTCGGCGTCCCGGAGCCGCTCCTTGAAGATCTGACGGTATTCCCCAAGCTGGCGCAGCCACTCGGGATCACCATCCAGATAATAATAACTGACGAATCCTTTCTGATGAACCAGCGCGGCTTCCAGGGCGGCTGCCGTCTGGAAGCCGACCAGATCCCGGCCTGTGATGCCGCTGATCAGACGCTCCATCCGATAGGTGTACCACACCATGACGAGCCCCCCGCACACGGTGATGACCACCAGCGCCGTCAGCAGCATGAAAATCCGGCGGCGAAGGCTGATTCGAGACCACATGAATCTTCTCCTTCGAAAATGGAAAAAATTGTTTCTTAAAGGGTTTTTCCCTCAGTTGTCAAGCATGGGAATATGATCCGGCCATGGAAACAAACAGTCCCTTCCACTGTCAGCGGAAGGGACTGAGTATTTTCCTCCGGAACGATCTGTTTTGGGGATAACCGTCCGTTTAAGCCCTGCGGCTGGTGATCTCTTTCATCCGCGCTTCGATGATTTTCTCTTCATGCGACCGTTTTTTGGATGCAGCCTCTTTGACTTTTGCGAGAAGCACATCCATTTCGCACGGCTTCATCAAATAATCGAACGCGCCGAGTTTCATCCCTTCGATCCCCGTTTCCACGGTGGCGTGGCCGGTCAACATGATGACCTCCACCAGCGGATATTCAGCCTTGATTCGCTTGAGGGCCTCGATGCCGTCCATCTGGGGCATTTTCACATCCAAAATGACCACCTCGATGGACGCATCCTTTTCCAACGTTTTTAAGGCCTCGGCCCCGCTGAATGCGGCCGTAATGGTCAGGCCCCGTTTTTCCAGCCGCTTGGTCATGGTTTCGATAAACGGAACCTCGTCATCCACCAAAAGAACATTTGCCAATGACATGAGCAGTCTCCTTGCAATATTTGATTATCCCTATTTTTCAGCTCAGGGTAATGGACATTCCCATGAGCGGCCATAAAACATAAACCGCGAATCCGGTCACGATCATCAGCAGTATGGAGGCCGGGATGCCCCACAGGAAGAACTCCGCGGTGGTGAATTGTCCGGAATCGTAGGCGATGGCATTGGGGGCCGCGCCCACCAGCAGCAGGAACGGCATGCCCGCCACCACCAGGGAAGAAAACAAAATGGCCTCGCCCGCCACGCCCAGGTAGGGGGCGATGACCAGGGCCACCGGCAGGGAGATGGCGATGGCGGCCACGTTCATGATGAAATTGGTCATGATCATGACGAAAAAGGCGATGCTCATGATGAAGACGAACCAGTGGGACTCCTTGAACATGGCCAGCCAGTTGATGGCGAGCCATTCCGCGGCGCCGGTTTCCCAGAGGCAAAACCCGATGCTCATGGCGCCGGCGAACAGAAGGATGATGTTCCACGGGATCTCCTCCAGGTCGTTGATGTCGAGGATGCCGGTAATGAAGAACAAAATCGTGCTCACCAGGATGACCGCCGTCTTGTGGGGCGGCGTGAAGCCGGGGACAGCGGTCTTCATATAGGCGAAGATGGCCAGGGTCGCGATGCAGAGTCCCACGATCGATGCGGCGACGACCTCCTTCCGGGTGATGCCGCCGAGTTCCGTGTACAAGGTCTTGGCCCGATTCTTAAGGCCCGGAATGGTCTTCTTTTCCGGTTTCATGACGATGAGGAAAAACGCCCACAACGCAAAGGTCATGATCCAGCCGATGGGAAACATGTAATAAGAGAGTTGGAAAAACCCGATGTCCTGGTGCATGATGTCTTTGAAAAACCCGATCGCCACGGCGCCCCGGGCCGCCCCCAGCAACGTGACAATGGAGCCCGCGCCGGCCACATAGGCCATTCCAATGAACAGACCTTTGCCGAATCGGGTTGGTTTATGTTGATCCGCCTCCCCATACAGAGAGTAGATGGCCACCAGCAGCGGATAGATCGTCGCCGCCACGGCGGTATGGGCCATGATGTGGGCCAGACCGGCGGTGACCACGAAACATCCCAGATAAATCATGCTGGTGCGTTCGCCCACAATCGAGAGCATTTTATAGGCCAGTCGTCTGGTCAGCCCGGTTTTGGTAAACACCAGCCCGATGACGATGGAGCCGAAGATGAACATGACCGACGGGTCCATGAAGTCCTTGAAAGCCGCGCTGGCCGAGCGGATCAGGAACAGGGCCTGCATGACGCCGATGGCCAGGCTGGTCACGCCGATGGGCACCACCTCGAAGACCCACCACGTGCCGGCCATCAGGAAGACGGCGATGGCCCCCTTGCCGGACTGGCTTAAAATAAAATGCTTGCCCATGGGGTCCACCGCATCGGGCCAGGCCGGTGAATAGTAAACCACGAAAAACAGCAGGACGCCGGTCAACAGCGCCGCCGTTTTTCCCCATTTGATGTTGTTGCCGGCGGCTTCTTGAATCTTGCTCTGCATGGGTTTCAACCTCCGATTGAATTGCCGTTGTCTCTCTAATCCATATGGCTGCTTGTTTTTATCCGCTATCCGGCTTTTCCACCGGCGTCGATATTGCAGTCTTTCATGGCCTGGAAAACGGCGGTGAAGACGTCGGTCAGACGCAGAATGCCGACGATGGCGTTCTCCCCGGCCACCAGCAGGGACTGATGCCGGCCGATGACCAGTTGATGAATCGCCTGATCCAGCGTCGCGTTCTCTTCGACGTATTCACCTTCTTCCGGCGCGTACATGACGTCGCGGGCCTTGATATCCATGGCTTTTTTACACAGATCCCTCATCGGTTTATTCCACAGGTCGTGCCCGTCCATCATCGACAAGATGAACTTTTTTGAAAAACCCATGTGGGCCGCGCCTTTGCTGCTGAGTTCCGAGTACTTCGGTTCCAGGGCCCTGAGCGCATCCAGCTGGCTGATCTTTCCTTTGAAGGCGCCGGTTTTCGATGTCACGAGAACCGCCCGGTGTCGATATTTTTTGCTGTCGAAATGTTTCTGGGCCATTTCCAATGCGGAGACCGCCTCAAAAAGGTTGGCATCCTCGTCGACCGTCGCGTATTCCGCCAGCGGCACCATCAAATCTTTTACAAAGATCGTTTTCATTTCAGTCCTTTCCTGAATGTTCCGGACGGTGTTTCACCTTTCTACCGCGGGTTCCGTTTGTTTCGGCCGCCGGCGCCGGGGGGTTCCGCGGCCGGCAGCGATATGGTGAAGGTCGTCCCCTTGCCCACGCTGCTTTCCACTTCGATGCCGCCGCCCAGCTTCTGAAGGATGTTCCGGGTCACATACAGGCCGAGACCGGTTCCCTTGCCGGGATCTTTCGTGGTGAAGAAGGGCTCGAATATCTTTTTCCGGTACTCGGCCGGGATTCCCGGTCCGGTGTCCCTGACCTGAATCTCGATGGCCCCGCGGGCGCGGCTGGCGGCGATGGCGACGGTCCCGCTCTCGGTGGCCTGAACGGCGTTGTTGACCAGGTTGATGAGCGCCTGGCGGAGGGCGTAGGGATCGGTCCGGATCCGCCGGGCGTCCGGATCGATTTGATGAGCGATCTCGACGCCCTTGTTGGCGGCTTCCCGGGCCACCAGCTCGGTGGATTCCGCCGCCAGATCCTTTAAATCCACATCGACAATGGTTTCCGACCGTTTCTGGACCCCGCCCAGCAACTGGTGGGTGATGCGCCGGGCCCGTTCCACGCCGCCGGTTATTTTTTCCAGTCCCTTCTGGAAATCGGACCGCCGGGGCATGTCCGCCATCTCCGGTTTTTCCAGGATCATGGAAAGCCAGCCGGCCGACTCCTTGATGATCGCCAGGGGGTTGTTGATCTCATGGGCCACCCCCGTGGACAGGGTCCCCAGGGAGGCCAGCCGTTCGGTGACGATCATCTGCTCTTCCATTTGACGGCGGAATTCCGTCTCCCGCCGCTTCTCCTCTTCCCGAAGAATTTTGTCGTGGGCGTGGCGGATTTTACCGGTCAACTGCTCCAGTTCGATGGGCTTGGTCAGATAATCGAAAGCCCCGGCCTTGATGCCGGCCACCCCGTCGTCCAGGGCCGCGTGGCCGGTGAGCAGGATGACCTCGATTTCTGGATGCAGGTCTTTGATCCGTCCGAGGAGTTCGATGCCGTCCATGCCGGGCATTTTGACGTCCGTGACCACCACGTCGATGGGGTCTTTTTCCAGAATTTCGAGGGCCGTCCCGCCGTCCGGAGCCTTTGAGACGGTGAGCCCCCGTTTTTCCAGCCGCCGGGCAATGGCGTTCCGGAAGTGCTCCTCGTCGTCCACCAGCAACAGGCGAACCGGTCTGTCGCTATGGGCTCTTTCCGTCACGCCGCGCCCCCTTCTTGTCAGGACAACCCGCCGCTTCGGCGGACCATCAGCTTGGCTTCGGCCTTTCGGATCCGTTCTTCCTGCTCCACTTTACGATTCCGGGCCGCTTCGAGTTTTCCCAGCAGCTCTTCGAAATCGGCCGGTTTAAGCAGGTAATCGTAGGCCCCCAGCTTCATGCCTTCCACGGCGGTTTCAGCCGTGCCGTGGCCGGTGAGCATGACCACTTCCACCAGGGGAAAACGCTGTTTGATCTCTTTGAGCACCTCGATGCCGTCCATGCCGGGCATCTTCAGGTCGAGAACGACCACATCGATGGAATCCTCTTCCAGAATATCGAGGCATTCCTGGCCGTTGTATGCCTGAATCACCTTCTGGCCGGATTCATTCAGCCGCAGGGAAAGCATCTCGACAAAATCCTTCTCATCATCCACCACCAGCACCCGAATGGGAATTTTGACCATGGTTCTTCTCCTGAATTAAAAAGTCGTTT
>JAABTD010000294.1 GCA_011390065.1 Desulfobacteraceae bacterium | reverse complement strand
AGTGGGGGATTTGGCTTGAGATTGAGGGCGGCAGCGCGTAGGATATGAGGCATAAAGAAACCGCCGCTTGGAGGTCGCGATAAAGGAGGCCGCTTATGAAAATAAAGGAACTCATTGAGGACATGGCCGGTATTGAAACCCACTTAAGCCGTTTTGAGAAGCGGTTCGGGGTCAAATCCGAGGACTTTTACCGGGCCATGAATGCCGGCGAACTCGAAGAGTTCGATGCCTTGGACGAATACCGGATGGACTTCATCGAGTGGCTGGCGCTTTATAAGTCATGGCTGAGCCTATGTGAATTACGGAAATTAATATCCCGACAAGGCGAATTCAAGGTATCGCTCATCGCCGGCCGCGCGGGATCAAATTTGGTATAATTATTTCAGCAGTTCGCCTAACTCAACTCGCCCTCACCCCCGCCGGTTCCAGCCCAACGGGCGCATCTTTGGCGTCAATCGGCCGGGCGCGCTCCTTTCGCGCCGCCTCATTCCGTTCATAAAAACACTGCGGCTCCAGCGTCATCCCCTCTTCCAGCCGTCGCGCTTCCTTCCGCAAAGAATGCAGCAAATACCGGCCCACCACCGGCGCGACCACCCGGGTCATGGGGCCGAAGGCGGCATAGACGTCGGCAAGCAGTTGTTTCAGCTTGCCGTGTATGGCATCGTTTCCTTTGTAATAGGCCTTCATGGCCCATACGGCCGCGGCGTAGGTGGTTTTCAGGGGCGCGGCTTCGCGTTCGCATCGTTTGCGGACCCGGCGGTCGGGATGGGACCGGTGCGTGAGATAGCCGTCCAGGGTCACGCGGATGAGCCGGGCCAGGCTGGGGCCGTTGACCTCGAAATCCTTTTGGAAGGCGTTCAGGAGATACCCGCCTTCGGCGCCGTCCTTGATGGCCGGGTGGCGGTAGTTGAACCGGTACTGGCCGTGGGCGTCGGCGACCGGGAAATCGGGGAGCAGCGTTCCCGCTTTTTTATGGGCCTCATAAAGCGGCGTGCCCGGGTTGGGGGTGTAGAGCATGAACTGGTGGAAGACGGCGTCGTGGGCCACGGCGTGGTCGATGGCGGCGTCGATGGTTTCCGGCGTATGGGTTTCAAGTCCGATGATGGAAGATCCCAGCACCTTGATGCCGTTTACCTGGAGGGTTCCAACCAGCTCGAAGGTGTCCACATCCTTCAATTTGCGATAGTCGCTGCTCTCGCCTTCCAGGCCCATCCAGACCCAGGAAACGCCCAAAGAGATGAGCTGGTCCATGGTATAGGATTTGAGGACCCGGGCCGAGCTGAACACATAAAGGGACCACGACTTGTCGTGTTCCGCCATGAGATCCAGCAGCCGGAGGGCCCGTTTCCGGTGAAGGAGGAAGTTTTCGTCCAGGACGAAAAAAGACTGGGTCCCCAGATCCTTTTCCAGGTCCGACATCACCTGGAACAGATCGTCGCCGGTTTCGTAGAAGTTGATGAAATGGCCCTTGCCGCCGAAAAGGGCGGATGTCGAGCAGAAGTTGCAGCCCACCGGGCAGCCCACCGAAGGGATGAGAATGCCGGCGGTGTCTTTGGCGCTTTGTTTTTCGGCGTGGCCCAGGATGCGGGTGTTGAACCCCGACAGGGACCGGGGATGGCGAATGGGCGCGGCGGCGTCTTCTTTCAGATACCGGCGGAACCAGGCGACGCCGTCGCCCTTGACGATGTGATCCGCGTCGATCCGGTTTTCGATGTCCGGCGTGTTGGCCACATGGCCGCCTACGACGATGGCGCAGGACGGCGCGTGTTCCCGGATCAGCTCGCACATCTTTTTGACTTTCCCGATATTGGGAATGATGGCGCTGATGCCGACCACGTCATAGCGATGGTCCCGGATTTCCTGGATGAACCGGTCCATGTCGGGGAAATCCAGCAGGGTGCAGGGGGCCTTGAGGTTGGCCTGGATGAACATCAGCCCGAAGGACCGGTGGAACATGCGCAGGGAAAACGGGCCTTGAACCCGGGTGACCTGGTTGTGATAGAGTTCCATGGGATTGATGGCCCGGCTGCCGTAATCGTCGTCCTGGGCGTAGGGGCCGAAGACGCCGGCCAGGAGCACCCTGGCGCGGACGCCGAGGGGATGGACGGGATGCACAGAGGGGTGTTGCATATTCGTATTCCTTTAGTTGGATGTTGTTGAAACAGCCATAAAGTACATCCTGGAGATTGATAAAAAAACCCCTGCATCCGGGGTTTTACATTTGTTTTACAATGGATCTGCGATTCGGGAGCCATTGTGTTTCCCCCGAAAATGGGGTAAAATCGGCCCTATGACGCAATCGCCGCGATGGTTTTTTCATCCCGTACTGATTTTCACGGGCTCCATTCTGGCCCTGGTGGCCTCCCTGTTTCTGTACATCTACTGGTACATCGAAATCAGCAGCGGCCTGGACCGGCTCATGGAGCGGTTCGATCTGGAATCCAGCCAGATTCTGACGGCGGAGACCTGGATCGTGATCCTGGTGCTCTCGACCCTGGTGGGGATCATTCTCCTGGGCATCTTCATCATCTTCGTGTACAGCCAGAAGACGCTTCGGCTTTACCGGCTCCAGAATAATTTCATCAACAATTTCACCCATGAACTGAAAACCCCCGTGACCTCTCTCCGGCTCTACCTGGAAACCTTCCAGAAGCACGCGCTGCCCCGGGAAAGCCAGTTGAAATACATCGATTACATGATTCAGGACGCCGCCTGGCTCAACACCACCATCAACAGCATGCTGGAGCTGGCGCGAATCGAGAGCAAGAGCTATGCGGGAAATTTTGTCCTGAAGGACCTTCGCGAAGCCGTGGGCGATTTCCTGGCCGGCAACGCCCACCTCATCCGGAACTGCCGGATCACGACCGTCCCCGCTGAAGTTTTTCTGCCAAATCGATCCGGTGATGTTCGACATGCTGCTCATGAACCTGGTGACCAACGCCATCAGGTACACCCGGTCCGACCGGCCGGCGCTGACCCTGAGGCTGACGGCCGAACGGCGGCGCATTCTTCTGATTTTAGAGGACAACGGCATCGGCATCGACAAGCGGGAATGCCGGCGGATCTTCCGGAAATTCTATCAGGTGGGGCAGGCCGACGACATGACGGCCCGGGGCAGCGGCATCGGACTGTATCTGTCCCAGAACATCGCCCGCCTCCATGGCGGTCGCCTGACCGCCCGCAGCGAGGGGTTGGGGAAAGGGAGCCGATTTATCCTGTCGCTTCCGGACAAATACCCGATGCAAGGGCTTGCAGAGGAAACGCCATGACCGATCATGTCCATGCCGGTAAAAAAATCCTGATCGTCGAAGACGACCGTCACATCGCTGAAGGCCTCCAGCTCAATCTTTCCCTTAAGGGCTATGAGGTCGTTATCGCCGAAAACGGGGCCTCGGGCCTGGCAAAATGGCGGGAATGGAAACCGGACCTGATCGTGCTGGACATCATGCTTCCCGGCGTGGACGGTCTCACGGTGCTCCAAAAGATCCGGTCGGAAGACGAAAAACTTCCGGTGCTGATTCTGTCGGCCAGAAGCACGGCCGAGGATCGGGTGCGGGGACTGGCCCACGGGGTGGACGACTATATGGTCAAACCCTTTGTGCTGGAGGAATTGCTGCTCCGGGTGGATCGTCTGCTGACCCGGGTGTCCTGGGGCCGGTCCGGTCGCGGAAGGGCGGGGGGCGTCGCAGCCCGTTCCCAAAAGACGTTGTCATTCGGTCGGAACCGGGTCGATCTTGAGACGGGGGAGGCGGAATGCGCAGCGGGCAGCATCCGGCTGACGGACCAGGAGTTGAAGCTGCTCAAGGTGTTTGCGGAAAATCCCGGGCAACCGCTTCCGAGGAAACAGCTCCTGGAAGCCGGATGGGGATACTCCCGGTTCACCTCCACCCGGACGGTGGACAATTTCATCGTGCGGTTGAGAAAATACTTTGAGGCGGACCCCCGATCGCCGCGTCATTTCATCAGTATCCGGTCAAAGGGGTATCTGTTCGATGCGGAGGGAAGGGCGTAGCGTCACAGCGCCGGGAGAAGAACCTGAAACGTCGATCCGCGGTCGGGTTCGCTGTCGACCCGGATGTAGCCCCCGTGCCCCCGGACGATGCCCAGGGCCGCGGCCAGTCCCAGGCCCCGGCCCTGGAATTTGGTGGTGAAAAAGGGCTCGAAGATCCGTTTTTTGGTGTTGGCGCTCATGCCGCCGCCGTCGTCCGTCACGTCGATGACCACAAAGGGCGCCGGCTCGAGCGGCGCCTCGGAGGACAGGAAAATATCGGGAATGGTTTCGGCCAGATAGCCTCGGTCGCAGGTTCGGACGCTTGTGGCAATGGCGACGTTGCCGCCGTCTTTTTCGCAGGCTTCGGCGGCGTTGATCACCAGGTTCGTGAGGAGCTGCCGCAACTGGCGGCCGTCGCCTTTCACGGGCGGTAGGTCGGGGGCCAGATCCAGGGCGAGCCGGGCCTTTCCGGAGACGGCGATTTGCAGTTCCTGGATGTTCTCCCGGATGAGGTTGCCGATGTCGATGGGCAGGACGACGAACTGGCCTTTGCCGGAATAGGCCAGCATCTGGCGGACGAGATGAACGGCGCGCTGGGTCGCCTTTTCAGATTCTTCAAGAAAACGATGGGCTTCGGAATGTTCCGGTATATCTTCTTTGGCCAGATCGAGATTGCCCAACACCACGTACAGAATGTTGTTGAAATCGTGGGCGATCCCGCCGGTCATGATGCCGAGGCTTTCCAGACGCTGGGCCGTCTGGATGCGGCGCTCCATCTCCAATGTTTTCTCCTCGGCGCGTTTGCGCTCCGTGATGTCCTGGAATGTACCGCATATTCGGGTTGGGCGGCCGGTTTTATCATATTCGACATGGCCGATCTCATGGACGTAACGACTTTGGCTGTTTAAGGGAATGCAGCGGTATTCTATGTCATAGAACCGACGTTCCCGGATGCAGGCGTCAATGATCTTTATCACCCTGTCCAGATCATCGGGATGAACATGGTTTTTGAATAGATCGAAACTTGCCGCTGCTTCACCGGGCTCATATCCGAACAGGCGATACTGGTTTTCGGACCAGTTGCTTTTGCCGGTGGTCAAATCCCGCTCCCAGCTTCCCAAACCGGCGAGGACCTGGGCCTCGTTCAGGCGGCGTTC
>JAABTD010000093.1 GCA_011390065.1 Desulfobacteraceae bacterium | reverse complement strand
CGCCCACCAGCAGATTTACGGCGCCGTTTTTGCGCCACCACCCCTGGTAAATCATGGCCGCGCCGGGATCGACGCCCTGGTTCGACTTGACCGTCGCCAAAATCCGCCCTTTTTCCGTCGCCACCATCGCTTTTTTTCCTTCGACAAGACCCCTGGCGCTGATGGCAAGCGGATTCAAATGTAAAACGGGCGGCCCGTCCACAAATGCGAAATGCTGGGAGTGCATCGACTCCCTGGCGTGGGGCGTTATCAATCGCAAGGGGTATTCCGGCGGCCCCGGCTCGGGGGGCGTAAACGCCGGAAGCGGTTTCTGGCCGTCGGCTCGAGCCGTTTCCGAATAGAGTTCATATTTCCCGGACGGCGTCGCGAACCGACCGTCCCGCCAGGGAATTTCGCTGCCGGGAATCCTGAAAGGGGCGTTTTTCAATCCCTCCATATCGATGCCGAAAGCCGCCGTCAACGGCGCGAGGGTTGCTTCGAAAAACGACTCCCGATCCATGCGGGGATAAGCGGCGACGCCGAGACGGCGGGCCAGAAGATCGAACAGTTCATATTCCCCGAGCATCTCTTCGTCTGGTTCCACCACCTGCCGGGAATACTGGAGAAATGGGTTGGACATGTTGCTGAAAATAAAATCCGCCTCCTCCAGTATGGTTGTGGCCGGGATGACCAAATCGGCATGGCGGGCCGTATCGGTCAGGAACTGATCGATCACGACCTTGAACGGAACCTTTTCAAACGCCGATGTCGTCCTTTGGATATCCGGCGCCTGGACCAGGGGGTTGGCCTTGGCAACGAAGATGCAGTCGATGGGCGGATCATGAGCCGATTCGAGAAAAGCGCCCAGCTGTCCCGCCGGAAAGGTTCTGCGGGACAGGACATGTTTCCGGCTCTCCTTTAGGGGACCGCCGAGGTAGTGGATGATGGATCGATTGGCATAGGTGACCCCGCCGCCGCTTTTTCCGACGGCCCCGACGATGGCCCCCAGAGCGTCGATGCACCGGACCGTATTTCCGCCGTTCCGGTACCGTTGCAAGCCATATCCGGCGATAATAGCCGCAGGCTTTTGCCCGGCATAGGTTTCGGCCAGAAAAACGATGTCCGCCGGATCGAGTCCGGTGAAGTCGGCCGCATACTCCGGCGTGAAGGCCGAAACGGACGCCTTGAATGCGTCAAACCCCATGACATGTTCCGCAATGAAAGCCTGATCGGTCAGCCTCTTTTGGATGATCCGGTTGGCCATGGCAAGAGCCAGGGCGCCGTCGGTTCCAGGCCGGATGGGGAAATGCCGGTCGGCGAGCCGGGCTGTGGCCGTTCGGATGGGATCGATGAGGAGGACCGTCGCCCCCCGGTCCCTTGCCGCCTTGAGAAACGGCAGCAGATGGACGTTGGTGTTGACCGGATTCCGGCCCCAGAGCAGGATGGTTTCGGCCTGGGCCAGGTCCTCGGGATCATGTCCCCGGACATCACCGAAATCATAGGTCTGGGCAGCGATGCCCGCACCCCAGCAGAGGCTTCCCCTGGGGATGGCGGCCCCGCCCAGGCAGTTGAAGAACAGGGTGTCCACGGTTTTGGACAGTCCGTTATAGCCGCTGCCGGAGAAATGGAGGATGGCGCGGCTGTCGTGGCGCACCAGGGCGTCGGAAAGCCGGGAGGCGATCTCGTCGACGGCCGCATCCCAACTCACCGGTTTCCAGCCGCTGCCGTTCCGTCGCATGGGATAGCAGAGACGTTGGGGATGATAGTGCCGCTTCAGGATCGCCTTGCCCTTGGGACAGACGTGGCCTCGGGTCAGGGGGTGATCGGGATTCCCCTCGATCCGGGTGATCCGTCCGTCGCTTTTGACGGCAATGAGGCCGCAGGCGTCGAAGCAGTCCATGGGGCACGAGAAGGGAATCCGTTCCATTATTGTTCCTTGAGAATCTCGGCGGTTCCGGCGTCCACGAAATAGATCCGGCGCTGGGAAAGGTCGGGCGCGGCGGTGATGCGATAGGCCATCCGGGGCCCGTTGTCGGATATGAAAATGACGCTCTCCGCCTGACAGGAGGCGCAGCCGGCGTCGCCGGGAAGGACCCGCGCCACCGGGGCCATGGCGTCGCCGGGACCAATCTCCGGCACGGTGTTCAAGCCTTCCGGCGTGGGAATGATCCGTCCCTCGGCCAGGTAGACCTGACCGGATGGATTGAGGTGGACCGTGACCCCCCGGTTCCAGACCGGAATGTGACGGTACATCTGCTGAAGCGCGACATGGGTCATGCTCAGCTCATCGGTCCGGATCGAATGGAGGGTGAACTCTTTTTCGGGATCCTTGATCCCCCATCCCGCCGCTTTCTCCGCCACGAAACGGAAAGCGATTTGGTCGTACCGGTTTTCTTTCCGGAGCTGTTTGAACGCCGGATCATCGGCCAGATTCGCCGACAGATCGTCCCCCTTTAAGAAAATTTTCCGGTCCTTGCCGGAAATCGGGGGCGTGGATCGACTCTGGTCGTCTTTTTCGCCGACATGGATGACGTCCAGATGGGCGGGGGGCGCGTCCAGTGAGGCTTTCTGCAGGGGCCTCGGCGGTTCCGGCAGGGCGCAGGCGGTCAGCAAAAACAGGGGGGCCAGACTGCCGAGAAGCCACATCGAACTCACGGTCAGACGCTTGGCAAGGGAAATGTGTTTCATGGAAAATCCTCCTCAGATTTTTGGATGACGGTGCGGTTGTTGGGAGGTCGACCGTCCGGGGTCGGGTCGATGGCGTTTAAGGTCTTCGGCGCCGGCCGGGGAAAAGATGCCTGGCAGCTCGTCGATGCCCTGTACAACGAGGTCGTTTATATTGATGAAAGTCAGCCCATGGTTCTGCCCGAGATGATCAGCGATGGCCGGCATGGGCCAGGTTGCCATTCGGACGTAAATACAGTTGCAGATGGATTTGCCGGCCAGCATCAGGGCTGCGGCCAGGTTGCCGATGTCGTCGTCGGTGCAGATGAAAAAGGCCCGCTCTTCGCTGTCCATCAAATCCAGGTCCTGAACCGCGCTTTGGGTGAAAGAGACATGGTCGGCGATGCCCAGTTCCGCGGAAAGGTGCCGGACTTCCTTTTCCACGTCCCGGATGTCCACCACCCGGATGGACCAGCATTCCGAAGGGCTGGCATCCCGGACCAGCACCTCCATCAGGTCCCGGCCGAATTTTCCGAAGCCGAGGATGGTGATTTCGCTAACCCCTTCGCGGATGCCGTGATTGAAATATTTGGCGATCATCCGGGAAGCGGAGATCCGGTAGGTGTCGAACAACCGGATGGCGTAGGGACCTTCCGTCTGAAGGGCCAGCCGGGCCGTGTTGGCCAGCCGCTCGTTGGCGATGTGGGCCCACAGCAATCTCGACCCGCGGGATGCGGGATTGCGCCGCAAGGCGTCGTAAGCCCCCACCACTCCTTCCAGATTGGCCAGATCATCCCCTGAAGTGAAAACGAGGGTGCGGGCCCGGAGGGCTCCGGCCTTTTCCAGAACCTTCTGGGATTGGAAGCTGCCATGGATGAGGGGGATTTTGTGTTCGCTGCACCAGTCCTCTAACGCTTCCGGCGGCCCCTTGTCGACGCCCACCACCGGCACCCGCCGCTTCTTGAGGGTGGCGGCCAGCAGTTTTCCGGTTCGTCCGACGCCGCATATAATCACATGATCCCTCAACATCCGACAACGGAGTGCGGGTGAGAGCCGGAAGAAATAGGTCAAGGCCGTTCCCAATGCCGAAACGGCCACCAGCGGGGCGAAGAAATAGAGGAATACCAGTTGCGGCGATGTCGGGAACCGGGACAGGTCGTGCTCCAGGATGAAGAGACGGACGCTGTAGTATAACGCGCCCCAGAAATTGAGACTCGGATCTTCTAGAGGAAAATAGTAGACGCCGAGCAGGAGTACGATGAAAATACAACTGGCCCAGAGGGCGATATGGAAAGGGGTGGCGTATTTCTGCTGCATTATCGGCGGCTTTCAAGAAAACGGTTGTCAGAGGCGGCCCGCCTGCTTCATAATTGAATGGTAAGCTGCGACATCGGCGTCATCAAAATTTATATCCGAGTTTTGTCTGGAATGCAATTCTCAATTTATCAGGAGGGCTCCCATGAGATCCAAGCCAAGGATGGTGGGCTTCTTTTTGCTGATTCTTGTCCTGACCGCCCCCGTCGGGTTCCCCGAAGGGGCTCGGAATTTCCAGAAAGAACGGCATCAGATGGTCGGCGTCCAGATCGAAGCCAGGGGCGTGGATGACCCCGAAGTGCTGTCGGCCATGCGATCGACGCCGCGCCACCAGTTCGTTCCCGATGCGATCCGGGACCAGGCCTATTCCGATCATCCGCTGCCCATCGGAGAAGGACAGACCATTTCTCAGCCCTACATCGTAGCGCTGATGACCGAAAAGCTGAATCTTTCCAAGGAAAGCAAGGTGCTGGAGATCGGCACCGGCTCGGGATACCAGGCGGCGGTGCTGGCCGGGGTCGCCGATTCGGTCTACTCCATTGAAATCAAAAAAGCGCTCCACGAAAAGGCGACTCAGGATCTTCGAAAGGCAGGGTATGGTTCGGTCAACACCCGCCACGGCGACGGCTATTTCGGGTGGCCCGAAGCGGCGCCCTTCGACGCCATCCTCATCACCGCTGCGGTGGATCACATTCCACCGCCCCTCCTGGGCCAGTTGAAAGACGGCGGGCGGCTGATCCTCCCGCTGGGCAATCCCTTCAGCTATCAGAACCTGGTGCTCGCAACCAAGAAAGGAGACAATTATACCGTTCAACAGATCACCGGCGTGCTCTTCGTGCCCATGACCGGCGAAGCCCTGGAACGATAGGCTTCCGGGATCATCGATCGGTTGCCGCATGGTCTACGTCGCCGTCTTTCTGGCCTCTTTTTCCTCTCTGGCCTTTGAGGTGCTGCTGGCCCGGATCTTCGCCGTCAGCCAGTGGCATCATCTGGCCTTCATGGTCATCAGTTTAGCTCTTTTCGGATTTGCCGCCAGCGGCGTGTTGCTCAGCTTTCTGGACGCCTGGAAAAAAGGGTGGGAGGCGCACCTGAGCGGCCGCCGTCCACTGACTCTGTCCCTCGGACTTTACAGCATTAGCGCTTTGTCCGCCTTCATCATCCTCAACCGGTTGCCCCTGGACTATTTCCGGCTGCCCCTGGCGCCGATCCAGGCCCTCTACCTGCTGACGGCCTACCTTGTCCTGTCGATCCCCTTCCTGGTCGCCGGCGGCGTCATCTCCCTGGCCTACGCGGCCCGGGTGGAGCGCACCGGCTGGGTCTATTTCGCCACCATGTCCGGATCCGCCGTCGGGGCCATGGTCCCCGGACTCTTTCTTCCCCTGTTCGGAGAGGGAAAACTGCTGGTCTTCGTCTGCCTGGCGCCCCTGGCCGTGCTGCCGTTTTACGGGAAGACCCGCTTCCGGGTCCTGGGGGCTGCTGTTTTCGCTTCCCTCATCGCCCTTGCAGCGGCCCTGCCCGTCGACCATCCGCTCATCGCGGTGCGGCCGTCCCCCTATAAAGCCCTGAGCCAGACCCTTAAATTCCCCGATACCCGGATCACCGGTACGACGTCGTCCCTGCGGGGACGGATCGACCGCGTGGAGAGCCCCTACATCCGATACGCGCCCGGTTTGAGCCTCCGGTACACCCGCCCCATGCCGCGCCAGACGGCCCTGTTCACCGACGGCGACAATCGGTTGGTGCTTTACGATGTGGATGCGCCGGCGGACCTCGACTTTGCCCGTTTCACCCTGTCCTATGCCGCCTACCGGCTGTTGCCGGAACCCGATCGGGTTCTGGCGCTCCTGGCCGGAGGCGGGGCCGCGATTCCCTGTGCGCTGGCCTCCGGGGCCGCAGCGGTGTCCGTGGTCCATTCCCACCCCGCGGTCGCCGCCATGTTGAAAGATCATTACGGCCTGCCGACCACTGCCGCGGCCCATCGCGAATACCTGGCATCGTCCCGGGAACGCTTTTCCATCATTCATCTGGAAAACTGGGGCGCCTCGCTGACCGGATCCGACGCTTTGCAGCAGGATTACGATTTCACCGTAGACGCCTTCGGGGCCTATCTGGATCATTTGACCGATGACGGGGTTTTGATCATGTCCAGAAGGCTGTTGCTCCCGCCCTCGGACGCCTTGCGGCTGTGGGCCAGCGCTTTCGAGGGGCTGCGAAACCAGGGGGTGGCCGAGCCCCGCCGCCACATCGCCATGCTCCGCAACTGGGACACCATCACCCTCATCGTGTCGGCATCGCCGTTGGGAGCGGCTTCAGGCGCCGCTCCCAACGGAAATCCCCTCATGGACTGGGCCCGGGAGATGAATTTTGACGCAGTATACCTGTCGGACATGACGCCGGAGACGGCCAATCGGTTCAACCAGTTCGACAAGCCGTTTCATTACCGCGAGATCCAGGCCCTGGCCGCCGCCTACGCCGCGGGAACCGAAGCCGATTTTTTCGACGGCTATCCGCTGGACGCGGCGCCTCAGTCGGATCGGCGCCCGTTTCCGGGCCGCATCCTCAAAAGGAGTGAATTGGAAACCCTCTACAAGAGCATGGGCAGCCGGATGTACGCCATGCTCATGTCCGGCGAAGTGGTGGTGGGCGTGGTGTTTGTCGAAGCCCTGGCCGTGGCTCTCCTGCTTCTGGCGGCCCCGGTCTGGGTGGTGTTCCGGAAAGGGGAGGGGGGGTCTGTTTCCGGGGTTTTCTATTTTCTGAGCGTGGGAGCGGGGTTCATGTTCGGGGAGATGTACTTCATCAAGGCCTATGCGCTTCTCTGGGGTCACCCCCTCATCAGTTTTGCCGGGGTCATCGGGGCCCTGCTCATCTTCTCGGCCCTGGGCGGCGCGCTGTCTCAGCGCATGGGCCGGGAAGCCATCCCCCGGATACTGCTGCTGTTGCTGGGGTTCTTTGCTCTGACGGTTTGGGGGCTCAACGGACTGATCCATGGAATGCTGGGCTGGAGCGCCGGGGCGCGGTATGTCGTCGGCGCGGCATTGCTGCTGCCGGTGGGACTGCTGCTGGGCATCCCCTTTTCGCTGGGCATGCGGCTGCTGCTCGCCTCCCCCCGCCAGAGGACCTACGCCTGGGCCGCCAACGGGTGCGCTTCGGTGCTGGCGGCCATCCTGTCGGAACAGGCGGCGGTAGCTTTCGGCATACCGGCCATCCTGGGATGCGCCATGGCGGGTTATGCTGCGGCATGGGCTATGGCTGCCCTCTGTCGAACAGATCCCGCCCTGTCTCCATGAACCGCGTTTGGCCCATCTCCTCCATGAGCGGCTTCAACGCCCATTCCCACTCGGCCAGTTCATGCTTCATGTTCCGGGTGGCGGCGATATAGCCGGCGAGGATCAAGTACCGGTCCGCCTTCCTGCGATCTTCCCGCTGCCGATAAATGGCGCCCATGTTGAAATAAGTGAAGGCCAGTCCCGGCACATCGCCGACTTCGCGCCGGATCTGTTCCGAATTGCGGAAACAGCCCAGTGCTTTGCCCCACTCCCCGGTGTTGTCGTAAACAAGGCCGATATTGTTTTTGATGTGCGCCAGTCCGGCCCGGTCGCCCATTTCCAGGGCCAATTCTTCCGCTTTGAGGTAATATTCAAGCGCTTTGTCCCACTCCTCCTTTTTGGCGTAATTGAGGCCGATGTTGTTGTAGATGGGGGCCATGCCGGTGAGGTCGCCCCCTTCAAGGAGGATTTGTCCCGCTTTGAAATAATACCGCAACGCCGTATCGAGGTCGTCTTTTTTAGAGTGAACCAGCCCCATGTTCTCGTAGGCGGAGACCAGTCCGGCCCGGTCCCCCAGTGCAGTGCGGATCGCTTCTTCATCCTGGTAATGATCCAGGGCAAGATCCAGTTCGCCCTGGAGGGAAGCCGCAGAGGCGAGCTGTCTGTAGATGGCGGCCAGTTCAGCCCGCTGGCCGGTTTCGATGGCCCATTTCTCCCCCTGATGAAAGCATTGGATCGCACCGTCCCACTCGCCTTTTCCAACAAGCGCATCTCCCATGTCCCGATAAATCAGCGCCAAGCGGGCCCCATTTCCTGCCGTCCGCAGTCGCTTTTCGGCCTTTCGGTAATTTTTCAGAGCGGGGTCCCATTCCCCTTTTCTGAAATAAACCAGTCCGATATTCTGATAGACCGAGGTCAGGCCGGCCCCTTCTGCCGTCTCCCGGAGGATTTTTTCAGCCTGGAGATAGTTGACAAGGGCGTTGTCCCAGTCGTTCCGCTGGGAATAGATCAGACCGATATCGCTGTAAAGGGGCGCCAGGCCGGTGACGTCTCCGATCCGCCGTCGGATTCGGACAGCGTCCTCGTAATGGGCCAGGGCCTTGTCAAGATCCCCTTTCCGGAAATGGATCAGGGCGATGTTGACATGGGTGGCGGCCAGTCCCGGCCATTCCGCCGTCTTCTTGAGAATCTGCCGGGCCTTGAGATGATAGGCGAGGGCTTTGTCCTGATCCCCTTTGTTGTCGTAAATGCGGCCGATATTGTTGTAAGCAGTGGCGACCTCGATGGGCCGGCCGACCTTCACCAAAAGTTTGCCGGCCTTCAGATAATAATCGAGGGCCTTGTCCCATGCCGTTTTGAGAGAATAGATTCTTCCGATGGCGTTGAGGACTGTCGCCCGTTTTTTCCGATCGCCGGCTTCAGTCAACCCCTTTTCCGCCTTGCCATAGTGATAGAGCGCTTCATCCAGTCGCCCCACCCGCAACAGCATGCGGCCCAGCATCCGGACCTGGACCGGATCTTCGGCGTCCGCCAGCTGCTCATCATAGCGGGCATAGATCTCCCATGCCGGTTCCATTTGTCCGCTTTTGCTGTACAAATCGATCAGCCGGATGGCGATTTCCGTTGCGATCCACTCGGGTGACAACCCCTGGGATTCCGCGGCGTCGAGCTGGGCCTGGAGGGCGGCGATATCGGTATTCATGGCGTGCAAGCGTTCCGGCAATATGGGCCCGATGGCGTTGGGCCTTTACAATTGGCTGCTTTCATGGCAGAGTATTCCGGTTATGCCGGAATGGATGGTCCTTATCAAACTGCTGGTCTCCGTTTTTTTTGTGGTGACGCTGTCGCTGATCGCCGAACGGGTGAGCCCGAGGGCGGCGGGGCTGCTGTCCGGATATCCCCTGGGCGCCGCCATCGCTTTGTTTTTCTTCGGATTGGAGATGGGCCCCGCATTCGCATCCCAAAGCGCCGTCTACACAATGAGCGGACTGGCGGCCACCTTGTTCTTTGTCTATGTCTACTATAAAATATCAATCCTTTGCAAGCGGCTGTCAATCCTCTCTTCCGTCATTGCCGCTATTTCCGGCTACTTCGCCGCCATCTGGCTGCTCCATTTCATTCCGCTGAACCGGATCGGGGCTGTGGCCGTTCCCCTGGCGTCCATTTTTGGATTTGCATATCTTTTCAGACGGATCGAAAATGTCGGCATTGGCCGAAAAATTCAATTGAATGCCAAGGTATTATTTGTTAGAGCTATAGCAGCCGGGATGGCCGTCGTGGCGATCACCGCCGCGGCCCGCTTTGTGGACACCCGGTGGGCAGGACTTTTTTCAGCGTTTCCCGTGACCCTGCTCCCGCTCCTGGTGATCGTCCATTTTACCCACGGCGTGGACGCGGTCCATACGGTCATCAAAAATTTTCCCCACGGCCTCGGGGCGTTGATCATCTATGCACTGACAGTATCTGTTGTTTATCCCGCCCTGGGCATCTATATCGGCACGGCCGCTTCCTTTGCGGCGGCCACCAGTTATCTGTTGATTTATCAGAAGATAAGGACCCATTTGCATGCTGCGGAAAAAACCGTTTGACCCCAGAAGATGGGAAGAGATCCGAAAAAAAGGCCGGACCCGGTTTATCCTGGTGCGGGGGATCCTCCTCATGGGGATCCCCTTTGCCCTGATCGCCGCCCTGATGGAACCGGTCATCGGCCGGATCGCCTGGGGCGCCGCCTACACGCCTGACTCGGCCGTCCGCATGATCCAGTGGCCCCTGGCCGGCCTCTTTTTCGGGCTGCTGGCCGGCATCATGCTCTGGTACGGCGGCGAACGGGAGTACGAAAAGTACCGGGAAACCCATCCGGTCAAAAAGAAAAAGCGGCGCAAGAAGAAAAAATGACCTTCGGGGCCATCGGCCCCGTTTACCCATCACCCCCCACCGAAAGGAGCGTGACCATGCTGAAGACCCGTATCCGCCAAACGGCGCTGTGCGTCGCCGTGGTTCTTGTTGTCGTTGGTTTGGCCCTGCCGCCGGCCATGGCCGAATCCTACAAAAAAGAGTACAAGATGACGGTCAATGTGGGCCCCAACTTCTACTGGGGGATGGGCGCCACGAAATTCGCGGAGCTGGTGAAGGAGAAGACCGGCGGCAAGATCAACGTCAAACCCTATTTCGGCAGCGCGCTCCTCAAGGGGGCCCAGCTCAAATCCCCCCAGATGGTGGCCAAGGGCGTCATCGACTGCGCCTATGAATCGACCATCAACACCTCCCCGGTCATCCCGGAGATGAACATCTTCTCCCTGCCGTTTTTCATCAACACCTTCGAAAACCTCGACAAGATCGAATACGGCGAGACGGGCAGGAAGATCTTCGATCTCATGAAGAAAAAGGGGATGATGCCCCTGGCCTGGGCCGAGAACGGCTTCCGTCAGCTCACCAACAGCGTCAAGAAGGTCAGCCGGCCCGAGGATCTGAAAGGGATGAAGGTCCGGGTGGTGGGCAGCCCCCTTTTCATCGACACGTTTCGCCAACTGGGGGCCGACCCGGTCAACATGAACTGGGGCGACGCCCAGACCGCCTTCCAGCAGGGCGTGGTGGACGGCCAGGAGAACCCGGTAGGCGTGCTCATCCCGGTCCAGATCTGGCAGTATCACCAGTACGCCACCTTCTGGAACTACCTGGTGGACCCGCTGATCATCTACTGGAACCTGCGGGAATGGGAGGCTTTTCCGGAGGACATCCGGAAGGCCATCCAGGAAGCCGCCGACGAATCGGCCCGCTTTGAAAAGGCCCTGTGCCGTGCCGGCCTGGACGGCGATACGTCTCTGAAGATCCTGAAGGAGGAGTTCGATTACGAGATGGAGGTTCCCAATCCCGTCGAATTCCTGGAAAAAAAGGGGACCAAGGTCACCTTTCTGACAGAGGAGGAGCGCCAGGCTTTCGAGGACGCCACCCGGCCGGTCTATGAGGACTGGATTCCCAAAATCGGGAAGGATCTCTACGAAACCGCCAAGGCGGACATGGGGAAATAGTGGAAGAAAAGCCCCGGCGGATCCGCATCGATTACTGGATCGCCGCCATCCTCATGTTCACCATGGCGGCGATCGCCTTTGTCAACGTGCTGAGCCGCTACCTGTTCCATTTCTCCTTCGCCGCCACCGAGGAGATCACCATCAACCTTTTTGTCTGGGTCACGGTGGTGGGCTCCGGCATTGCCTTTGAACGGGGCGGGCAGTTGGGCATGGTCACGTTGTACCGCGTGCTGCCCCCCCGGTTCCAGAAAGGGATCATCCTGTTCAGCGCCCTGCTGAGCGCGGGGCTCTTTCTGCTGGTGGATCTTTACACCATCCAGGCCATTTACGACGAAATCACCCTGTTCCAGGCCCGGTCGGCGGCTTTGGATATCCCGGTCTGGATCTATTACGCCGGCGTGCCGGTCCTGTCGGTCTTCGTCTTCACCGGCATCTACCGGAACGCCGGAGACCGGCTCCGCCTTCACCGGGAGAAAACCGGCCCCTGATGGAACTGGTCCTCATCAGCCTCACCTTTCTGGTCCTCATGGCCCTGGGGGTCCCCATCGGCACGTCCCTGGGCGTGGCCGCGGTGCTGACGATCTACGGGTTCGATCTGGGCATCCAGATGCTCGGGGTCAATTTCTCCTCGGGGATCGCCTCCTTTCCGCTGCTGGCCATCCCCTTTTTCGTGCTGGCGGGGGTGATCCTCCAGCGGGCCGGGCTGGCGGCCACCATCGCCCGGTTTTTCGAACTCCTGGTGGGCCGGGCCGTGGGAGGGCTTTCCATGGTGGCGGTCTTCACCTGCATGTTCTGGGGCGCCCTGTCCGGGTCGGGGCCGGCCACTACCGCCGCCGTAGGGCTCATCCTGCTGGACCCCATGATCCGCCACGGCTACGACCGGAATTTTTCCGGGGCGCTGATCGCCAACTCGGCCGATCTCTCCATCATCATCCCCCCCAGCATCGCCTTCATCATCTACGGCAACATCACCAACGTGTCGGTGTCGGCCCTGTTCGTGGCGGGCATCGTCCCCGGCATCCTGACGGGGCTGGCCACGGTGCTCGTGGCCTATCTCATTTCCCGGAAGCGGGGATACCGGGGCCTGGAAGAGCGGGCCGGGGCCCGGGACATCCTCTTGGCCCTGAAGGATTCCATCTGGGCCATCCTCTCGCCGGTGATCATCCTGGGGGGCATCTACACCGGCGTCTTCACCCCCACCGAGGCCGCCGTAGTGGCGGTCTTCTATTCCCTGTTCGTGGCCGTCTTCATCTACCGGAGCCTGACCTTCCGGGATTTCATCCACGTCCTGGTAGACGCGGCGGTCACCTCGTCGGTGATCATGTTCATCGTGGTCTTTGCCGGCATCTTCACCTGGGCCGCCTCGGTCATCGGCATCGTGGACATGGCGGCCAACGCCATTGTTTCGATTTCGCCCAATCCGGTGGTGATGATCGTCCTGGTCAACCTCCTGCTCCTGGCATTGGGAATGGTGCTGGACGCCATCTCCATCTCCTATCTCATCATGCCCATCCTGATCCCGGTGCTGGCGGAATTCGGCATTGACCCGCTCTGGTACGGGGTGATCTTTATTTCGGCCCTGGCCATCGGCCAGGCCACGCCGCCGGTGGGGGTCAACCTCTTCACGGCCGCCAATCTCATCCGGGGCGACATCGACGGCGTGGCCCGGGAGGCGATCCCTTTCGTGATCATGGACGTGGTGGTGCTGATCATTCTCTCGTTGTTTCCGATTCTTTCCCTCTACCTGCCCATGGCGGCCGGCCTTTATACGCCTTGAGATGAAAACGACGGACGACGCCCCATGAAACCATCTTAAACGGAGGTTCTTTATGCCTGCGGTGCGCATCGACGGAGAGACCGTCTTTTACGAACACAGCCCCCATGACGCCGGCGGAAATCTGGTGCTGATCCACGGTTCCGGTTGCGATCACGCCACCTGGCCGGCGCCTCTGCGCCGTCTGCCCGGAGCCGGCGTCTACGGGCTGGACCTGCCCGGTCACGGCCGGTCAGGCGGATCGGCCCAAAATGATGTCGGGGCATACGCCGACATTGTCGCCCGTTTTGTCGAAACCCTGAACCTGAAGCGGGTGGCGCTGTTCGGACACTCCCTGGGCGGGGCTATCGCCCAGACCCTGGCGCTGCGCAATCCCGAATGGCTGTCGGCCATCGTCCTGGTGGGGACCGGTGCCCGGCTCCGGGTGGCGCCGGCCATCCTGGAGGGGCTGGCGTCCGACGATCCCCGGGAGGCCGTCGATCTGATCTGCAAATGGTCCTTCGGCCCGAATCCGCCGGAAGACGAGGTCGCACGGGTGCGGGAAATTTTCCACAAGACCGACCCCCTGGTCACACACGCCGACCTGAGCGCCTGCGACCGCTTCGATGTCATGGATGGGGTCGGCGCCATCGCCCAGCCCACCCTGGTGATTTGCGGCTCGCAGGATCGATTGACGCCGGAAAAATACGGGCGGTTCCTCCAGGAACAAATCCCCGATGCCAGGATCGCGGTGGTTCCCGATGCCGGCCACATGATGGGATTGGAAAATCCGGACGCGTTCATGGCGCCGATACGGTCGTTTCTGACCGAAACCGGCCTGCTGGGGCGTTTTTAGCCGACGCCATCCAAGAGTTTGTTGACATGTCTTCGATGTTTGATAGATTGTAGATATGGAAAAGAAAATCACGTTCGCCAACAAAGAAGGGGAAGAACTGGTCGGCAGCCTCCACGCGCCTGAAAAAAGCGCCCGGTTCGGCGTCATCCTGGGCCACTGCTTCACCTGCTCCCGTCACACGCGGATTCTGCAGCGGATCGGCAATGACCTGGCCTCGGCCGGATACATGGCGCTCCGGTTCGATTTTTCCGGCAACGGCCAGAGCGAAGGGGAATTCACCCAATCGACCTTTTCAAAGCAGATCTCGGAGATTGAAACCGCCGCCGACCTGCTGGCGGAAAAAGGCGTCGACCGGCTCGGTCTTGTCGGCCACAGCATGGGCGCGACCATCGCCATTCTCGCCGGCGCCCAACTGGAGACGGTCAGGGGCGTCTGCGCCCTTGCCGGCCGGTCCGAAAGCGCCGGCGCCTTCAAATTTTTTTCGAAAAAACAACGGGAGGAACTGGACCGCACCGGCAAAGTAACCTTCGAGAGCCGGGGCCGTTCCCTGGCCCTGACCGAGACGTTCTTCTCGGACGCCGACCAGTACAACCTGGCCCGAACCATCCGGAAATATCCGAAACCGCTCCTGGTGGTCCACGGCGAAAAGGACGAGATTATCCCGGTGTCGGAAGCCCATCACGCCCAGGAACTCAACCCCGACGGCGTGGAACTGCTGATCATCCCGGAAGCCGACCACATGTTCATGAAAGAAGACCACCGGCGGCAGGTGTCGGAGCGGGTGGCGGCTTGGTTCGAGCAACTAAAGTGAATTACTGGAATAATGATACCAGACTTGATCCCACCCGACCGCGCGGGAATGAATTCCCACGCTATTATGCGTCGTCCCTACGGGACTGGAATTGCTTAAAAATGTCCTGTAGGGACATCATAAAATAGCGTGGGAGTTCACTCCCGCGCGGCCTTTACGATTCGGAATTGAGGACAGCGCCCCATGACCATACCCGAACCCCTTAACGCGGAATACATCGATTCTCAGTACAACCTGTGGAAATCCGATCCGGACAACGTCTCCAAGGAATGGCAATTCTTCTTCGAGGGATTCAAGATCGGCGCGGCCGGGGAAAAGGCGCCGCAAAGAGAAGCTCAGCCTTCCGAAGCCGGAGACCTCATCCAGTCCCGGATCGAAGCCCTCATCCGCCGTTATCGGGATCTGGGCCACCTGCTGGCCTGCACCGATCCGCTCACCGCCTGTCCCACGGATCATCCGCTCCTCAACCTCTCCGCCTTCGATCTGGATGAAAACGACCTCGATCGAACGGTCCGCACCCGCAGTCTGCCCGACCTGGACGAGGCCCCCCTGAAGGACCTCCTCAAACTGCTCCGCGAAACCTACTGCCGGTCCATCGGGGTGGAGTACATGCACCTCCAGGACCCGGATGAACGGCGGTGGCTCCAGGAGCGGATGGAACCGAACCGGAACCGGCCGGATCTGAGCGCCGACGACAAAAAGCGCATCCTCGAGAAGCTGGCCCAGTCGGCCCTGTTCGAGGGGTTTCTGAACAAAAAATACATCGCCCAGACCCGGTTTTCTCTTGAAGGGGCGGACGCCCTCATCCCCCTGCTCGATTTTATGTTCCGCCTCGCCGCCGAAAAGGGATGCCGCGAAATCATCCTGGGCATGGCCCACCGGGGGCGGCTCAATGTCCAGACCAATCTCCTGGAACGCTCCTTTGAAGACATCTTCGCCCAGTTCGAGCACTGTTACGACCCGGACAACGTGGCGGGCGCCGGCGATGTCAAATACCACAACGGCTATCTGACCGATATCGAAATCGTCGAAGGCCGGCCCCTCCGGGTCTATCTCGTGGACAACCCCAGCCACCTGGAATCGGTGGATCCGGTGGTGGAAGGCGTGGCCCGGGCCCGGGAAGATCTTCTGGAGACGGAAGAGGGCTATTGCGTCCTGCCGTTGCTTCTCCATGGCGACGCGGCCTTCGCCGGCCAGGGGATCGTCGCCGAAACCCTCAATCTTTCCCAGCTGGCCGGATACCGGACCGGCGGCACCGTCCATGTGGTCATCAACAACCAGATCGGGTACACCACGCTGCCCGAGGACGCCCGGTCCACCCGGTACGCCACGGACGTGGCCAAAATGCTCATGGCCCCCATCTTCCATGTCCACGGCGAGAACCCGGAGGCGGTGGTCCACGTGGCCCGGCTGGCGGCGGAATACCGGCGGGAGTTCCAAAAGGATGTGGTCATCGACCTGATCTGTTACCGGCGATACGGCCACAACGAAGGGGACGAGCCCTATTTCACCCAGCCCGGCATGTACAGCCGCATCAAGGAACGACCCTCGGTGCATCAGCTGTACGCCGATCAATTGACTGAAGACGGCGTCGTCGGTTCCGACGATCTCGACGCCACGGAAAAGAAAATCGATTCGGCGCTGAACGAGGCCTTCGACGCCATCAAAAACAGCGCCTGCGCGTTTCCGATGTCCGATTTCTATCCGGATTGGGAGGACTTCACCGGAACCTACTCCCATGAACCGGTGGACACCGCGGTGGACAAGGACCGCCTCGTTTCCCTCGCCGAAAAACTCAACACGCCGCCCGAGGATTTCACCCCCCATTCCAAGCTCAAGAAACTTTTGAAAAACCGGATGAAGGCGGTGGAGGAAGGGGAGGGGATCGACTGGGGCAACGCCGAAGCCTTGGCCTTCGGGTCCCTGCTGACCGAAAAGATCCCCATCCGGCTGTCCGGGCAAGACGTCCGCCGCGGCACGTTCAGCCACCGGCACAGCGTGTTGATGGATCAGAAAACCGAAGACCGTTACACGCCGTTGAACAATTTGTCCGACGATCAGGCCCGGTTCATGGTTTTCGACAGCCTGCTGGCCGAATCCAGCGTGCTGGGGTTCGAATACGGCTATTCCCTGGTGCGGCCCCGCGCCCTGACCATCTGGGAGGCCCAGTTCGGCGACTTCTCCAACAACGCCCAGGCGATCATCGATCTCTACATCGCCAGCGGCCAGGCCAAATGGCAGCGCCTTTCGGGGTTGACCCTGCTGCTCCCCCACGGCATGGAGGGGCTCGGCCCGGAGCATTCCAGCGCCCGGCCGGAACGGTTTCTCCAGCTCTGCGCCAACAACAACATGCAGGTGTGCAACCCGACCACCCCGGCCCAGATCTTTCATTTGCTCCGCCGCCAGGCCAAAGCCACCTGGCGGATTCCGCTGGTCGTCCTGTCTCCCAAAAGCCTGCTGCGTCATCCCCAGGCGGTGTCCACCCGGGACGAGCTGACCGAAGGGGAATTTCAGACGGTGCTGGACGACCCCGCGAAACCGGAATCCCCCAAGCGCGCCATGATCTGCAGCGGAAAACTCTACTATGAACTGGCCCAGCGCCGGGAGGATCTCAATGCAAGGGACATCGTCATCCTGCGGGTCGAGCAACTCTACCCCTTTCCCCGGGCCCGCCTCGAAAGACTGGTCAATCAGTATCCGACGGTTGATCAATGGTGCTGGGTCCAGGAAGAGGCCGCCAATATGGGCGCCTGGAGCTTCATCGGCCCCCGCCTGGAAATCCTCCTGGACGGCCCCGTCCGCTATATCGGGCGCAAAACATCCTCGAGCCCGGCCACCGGCTATCCCAAGGTTTACCGCCGGGAACAGGCCGCCATC
>JAABTD010000092.1 GCA_011390065.1 Desulfobacteraceae bacterium | reverse complement strand
GTGAGCGCCCACAGCGCCGAACAGTCCTTTTTCAAGTAACGCCGTTCCGCAACCTCCCCGACGCCGCTCTCTCGGCGGTTCAGGGAATCCCGCGCCGCGCCGTGCTGTTGAGGATCGAGGAAATCGAACAGGGAAGCCGAGGCCATTTCCTCGATTGAACACCCAAGCATATCCGCCATCTGCTGGTTGACGAAAAAGGTGTTGCCCTGCAAATCGATGGACCAGATGCCTTCCATGGCGGTCTCCACCATCAGGCGATACCGTTCTTCGCTTTCCCGCAACGCCGTCTCCGTGCGTTTGCGCTCGGTGATGTCCTGCAAAACGCCGAACAAGCGTTGGACCTTGCCGCCCGGGCCGCGCTCCGTTTCCCCGCGGGCGACGCAGTGGCGGATTTCGCCGTCGGAACGAATGGCCTGCAATTCCGCCTCATAGGGCTCTCCGGTTCGGAGGCATTCTTCAACAATCAGCCGGTAGGGATCAAAATCCTCGGCGACATAAAAATTCGGGTGCTGCCCCCAGTTGGGCGCGCCGTCGGCCGGATCCCGCTTGAAGATGCGAAACAGCCCGTCGGACCAGTGGACGACGTCATTGGCGATATCCCATTCCCAACTTCCCATGTCGGCGATCTTTTCAGCTTGTTGCAGCAGATTTGTGTATCGTTGCATTTCCTGCTCGGCCTTTTTGCGGTCGGTGATGTCGCGCAATGCGGTGACCCGGATTATCCGGCCATTTTCGGTTCTGTTTTTCGATTGAATCTCCGCCCAAAACGTCGAACCATCTTTTCTCAGGGCGCGGCATTCATAGACGCCGGTCGCGTCCTGCCGCATTTTTTCCGCGACCAGCGCTCTATCGTCCGGATGAATCCACTCCAGGCCGCTTCTCCCAACGGCTTCGTCCAGGGAATACCCAAATATCTCTCCCGCCGCCTTGTTTTGGTTCAGGCAAATGCCGTTTTCCGATATGAACAGCGCTTCGAACGTCGAATCCGCTAAAAACTGGCGCCACGCTTCGATCATTTTCAATACTTTCTTTCGCTTATCCAGGTCGTCGAAACATATTCAGAGGTTGACTTTAAAACGCGGTCTTCCCGCGCGCGAGACCTCCAAGGTTTTCAAAACCTCGCAGGTCTGGCTTGAGGAAACGTCATCACAAAACGAGCGCCGCCATCCGTCGGCGATTCGGCCAGGACCGTTCCTCCATGATTCTCCACGATCATCTTGGTGATGGACAGCCCGAAACCGATGCCGTGGGTCTTGGTGGAAAACAGCGGATCGAACACCTTTTCGAGATAATCGGGGGCGATGCCGGGGCCGGTGTCGGCGATGACCAGTTCGGCCCGCCCCGCCCCCGCATCGCGGATCGACATCGAGAGGGTCCCCGAATCGTCCATGGCCTGGATCGCGTTTTGAACGATGTTTTTCACCGCCATCCGGATTTGTTCCGGATCGATGTCCGCGAAAACCGGGGCCGCGGGCAGGTCCAGGGCCGTTTCCACCGTGGAGGGAATCTTCACGGTCCGCAGCGCCTCGGGAAGAAACGCCGTCAGGTCGGTCCGCGCCGTTTTGGGCTTTTCCATGCGGGAGAGGTTGAGCAGGCTTTCGATGATGGCGTCGGATTTGGCGACGTTGGATTCGATGCGGCCGACGTGCTCCCGGATTTTTTCGTCCGCCGCGCCGAATTTCATCCTGAGCAGATAAGCCGACGCCCCGATGGCGCCTAAAGGGTTGCGGAGTTCATGGGAGACGTTGCCCGCGAAATGGCCCAGGACCGCCAGCCGCTCCTTGACGATCAGTTCCGCCTGGGCTTCTCTCAAATCACGGGTGCGCGCTTCGACCATCTCTTCCAGATGCTGCAAATATGTCTTGAGTTGTTCTTCCGCTTCCTTTCTTTCGGTGATGTCGTAATAATGCTCGATGCGCCCGCCCCGATACAGTCCTTGCTCGATGGGCTGACTCCAGTGTTGAAGCCAGCGCTCTTGTCTGCCGTCGCCCGGCAGGACATGGCATTCGAAACGCTCCATGTAAGTGTTGTTTTCGTAGGTCGCGACCACCTTTTCCATATACGCTTCAGGATCATCGAAAATGAACTGGATGCGATCCCTGACGGCCTGTTTTTTGTCCCTGCCGATGACGCCTTCCCGATCCAGTCCGAAATACTCGGAAATGGCTTTGTTGATCCACACGACCCGGAACGCGGAATCCAGTATAAAAATGCCCACCTTGGAGCTGTCCAGTACATCGTCGATCAGCGTCTTGAATTTCTGCTCGCTTTCCCGCAGCGCCGCCTGGGAAAGCCTCAGATCCCGAAAAACAATTGAAAAAGGATTTCGCAACCCGGTTTCGACCAACGCCAGGTAGATGAGATAAAACGATCCCAGCTTGAAAAAATGGCCGGCGAGGTTGGACAGGCCATAGACGCTCACATAAAAGGTAAAGGCCAGTTCGGCCCCGATGGTGAGCCCGATGGAAGCCGCCAGCAGCCGGAACACATAGGGGTCGAAAGCCGTGCGCCGCCGCCGCAGCAGCCCGGCCGCGGCGACAAGGAGCAGGCAGATGACCCATTCGCTGACGATTTTAAAGGATGTCAGCCCGACGCCTTCCACATAACAATCCGGAAACACGCCGCCGAGAGCGGCCGCCGCCGCCGCCGTCGATATAACGCCGTACAGCGGCATGAGGATTGCCGCCTTCGGGGCTCGATCCATCAGGCCCAGGGCCGCCAACAGGGACAGACCCTCCAGATACCGGGCCGCGATCCAGAGCTGGGTAGGCAGGTTGGCGTCATAGCCGGGGAACAGCCCCATGCCCTTGTAGGACAGCGTATGGAGCAAATCCAGGCCGCCGATCCACAGGTAGGCGACGCCGATGGTGAGAAAATAGGCGTTTTTAGCGATGGTCCTCGTGTTCCACGCGATCATGAAGATGCACCAGGCCACGGCGATGCTGGTCAGTTCGGCCAGCGTGTGAAAGAGCAGATAATTGTTGAAGCTGATCACGAAAAATCCGATCAAAATGATCAGGCAAAAGAGATGACCGACATAGGCGGGCCGTGTTTTCATCGGATATCCTGATGGTTGAGGGAATCGGGTTCCCGGCGCCCCCCGTTCCGAAGCGCGATCAATTCGATCCGCCCGCTTTTTCGAGATGGCTGTAAATGGCCTCGCGGAGCTGTTCCGGCTTGACCGGCTTGATGAGATGGCCGTTCATGCCGGCCGCCATCCAGATGTCGCGGTTTTCGGGCATGGCGTGGGCCGTAAGGGCGACGATGGGGATGTTCTTCCATTGCGCCCCGGACTCCCGAATCGCTCTTGTGGCGTCGATGCCGTCCATCTTCGGCATCTCGATGTCCATGAGGACCAGGTCGTATCGTTTCTCTTCGAGCATCCGGATCGTCTCCCGGCCGTCGTTGGCCACATCCGATTGAATCCCCAGGTTGTTGAGGATGATCTGCATGATCTTCTGGTTGAAGACGTTGTCCTCCGCCAGGAGGACGCGCGGTTCCCCGCCCTTTTTCGGGGGCGGCGCCGTCGCCGCCGTCTCCCCTGTTTCCGGGTCCCCGGCCTTTTCCAGCGTCACCGAGAACCAGAAGGTGGACCCGCGCCCCGGTTCGCTCTCGACCCCGATTTCGCCCTCCATCATTTCCACGATATTTTTCGAAATGGTCAGCCCCAGCCCCGTGCCTCCGAATCGACGCGAGATGGAGGCGTCCGTCTGGGAAAAGGGCTCGAACAGCGCGTCCACCCGGTTCCCGGAAATGCCGATGCCGGTGTCCCGGACCGAAAACCGGAGGGTCGCCCCGCTCTCGGTCTCCTGGATCGCGGAAAGGGAGACGACCACCTCGCCGGTTTCCGTAAACTTGACGGCATTGCCGGTCAGATTGAGGAGGACCTGCCGGAGGCGCCCCATGTCGCCTGAAAACCGGCGCCGCGCCGTTTTGTCCATCTCATGTCGAACGCGGAGGCCCTTTTCCCGGGTCCGGATGGAAAGGATGTTGACCACTTCCCGGACGATGGCGTCCGGCGTGAAATCCACCTTTTCCAGTTCGATCTTTCCCGCCTCGATCTTGGAAAAATCCAGGAGGTCGTTGATGAGCGACAGCAGGATGTCCGAACAGGACCGCATGGTGTCGAGGTATTCCCGCTGTTCCGGGGCAAGAGGGGTCTCGCCCAGGAGACGCGCGGACCCGACGATGGCGTTCATGGGGCTGCGGATCTCATGGGTGGCATGGGCCAGAAATTCGCTTTTCCGGCGGGCGGCCGTTTGGGCGGATTCCCGGGCGTTTTCCAGGGAGGTCAGCACCGCGGCGTTGTGGAGCGAAAAGGATGCGAATTCGCTGAACCCCGCGGCCAATCGGGCGTCCCGGTCCGTAAATGGGGTCGGTTTGTTGGCCAGCCCCATCACCCCCACGGTCCGGCCCTGCATTTTCAGGGGCGCGAACATCACGTTGTCCAGCGGGGCGTGTCCTTCGGGCATAAAGGCCATCCACGGGCTGTTGGCGAAATCGTTGTCGTAGACCACCCCGCCGGATTCATAGGCTTCGTTCCGGAGCCCCCGCAGCGGCATGGGCAGATCCGGATCGACGGTGCACACCCGCCCCCCGCTTTCCAGGAACAGCACGACATTGGCCTGGCCGTCTTCGGAGAGCAGGGCCACATACCCGGCGGTAGCGCCGACAATGTCCGCGCAGCTATCGAAGATCCGGCGGGCCGAGTGTTCCAGATCGTCGGTTTCCATGACCGATTTGGCGGCCTCCAGCAGGGCCTCCGTCTCCCGGGCGCGGCGCCGGGCCTGGTTCAGGGCCTTTTCGCGATCGATTTGGGCCCGCCGCCGTTCCAGGACTTGGCGGATAAAGGCCATCAGCCGATCCATATCCAGCGGCTTGGTCTCGTACCCGACGATCCGCTTCCGCCGCACCGCCTCGGCCGCGTTCTCCAATGTGCCGTAACCGGTGATGATGATCACGTCCACATCGGAGCATTCCGCCAGCTGCTCTTGGAGTTGCAGGCCGTCCATGTCGGGCAGCCGGATGTCCACCAGGGCTATGTCGAAGGACGCCGTCTCGCAAAGCGCCAGGGCGCTTTTCCCGTCGCAGGCCATCGAGACGGCGTACCCCTCCATTGCCAGCGTTTCCTGGAGACTGTGCGCCAGATCCTGGTTGTCGTCCACCACGAGGATATTGAAAAGCCTGCTCATTTTCGTCTTCTCCTTCCCGTTAAAAACAAGGGGTCGGCCATGTGCGTCAGCTCACAGGCGTCGCTCAAAGCCCTATCTTATTCAATGGATTTTAGCAAGAATGAGGCTGAATCAAGGCATTGCAGCCGGGGACGGCGCGGAAAGGGGAAAAGGCGGTTTTGAGAACGAAACCCCGGCATCAGGGGGGCGGGCTGACTTCACATCAGGGATCGGATGTCATTTTCGGATTGGCTCTGAGTCATTATGTTGCGACCGCCTGGGCCTCGCCGCCATGGTCCACCGGCCCAAATCTTTGAAGCCCAGCCGCTTGTAGATCCTCGCGGCATGAGGGTTTTCGTAGAACAGGCAGGCCGCCTTTCCCTCCGCCAGCAGGGTCCGGCACAGATCGGCCACGCAGGCCGAGGCGAGCCCCTTCCGGCGATGACGCGCTTCGGTGCAGACCCCGATGATCATGGCGGATCGGGAGTTCTCCGCGGCTGAAGAAGCGCTGGCGACCACCTTCCCGTTCAACCGGACGACATTGGTGCGGCCGGCCCCGGATTCCAGATTATGCCGGAGGGCCGCCGTGGATCCCGGAAGGGATTGAAATTCCCGGATGGTCTCCCGAAGCGCAATCACCTCGTCGAAATCGTCGATGGAGATCCATTCCACGTCAAAGGCGGAAAACGACGCCGGCAGGCTGGCATCGTCATCCAGCACCGCCAGAGTGTGCCGCCGGATCCCGGTCAGGCCCAATTCAGGGCCGAGGCGGTCCATGACGGCGCCTTTTCCGGAGATCATCCATTGGCCGGGGTCCGCCCTGAGAAGGTCGCAGACCGGTTCGACATCGAATTCCTCGTCAGGGGAATAGACAATGTAATTGGCGTGATATCGCAGGATCAGGGATCGTGGATTGCCGGCGCCGTCCCAATCCCCCCAAACCTCCTGAAAATCGGCGTCAAAACCGAAATTTTCAATGTCGCCGATGGTGAAGACGTTATAAGCCGGTTCCCGGGCCAGAAAGTCCAGGACGGTTCCTCGGTCGGATGCCGTTAATTTTCGAATCATGACGCCTTTCTATCCGAACTTCCGGCAGGTCCTTTCCTTCAAACGCATCCTGCCATACCGGCTTTATGCCATTAGAGAATCGGTTTAAAAATTTTAATTAGCTTTGCGATCATTTTCATGTTAAACCGCATTGTAGTCTAACGCGTTGTTTTGTCAACATAAAACAATGCAAAGCAAGCCGTTTGTCAATGTTTTGATATTATTTTGAATGGTTATGAATAAAGCACTGAAAATTTGTCATTGCCCGGTTTCCGCTTGTGAGGGTAAGGGGTCACACAATGGCCAATCGTAGGAAAAACAGGTGGATGAGGGCCTGCCTGGCCCTCCTTCTGCTCTCCGCCGCCTGCGCCGGCCCCCAGGTTCCCAAGGAACCCAACCGCCTCTGCGCAATCTTCCGTCAACACCCCGACTGGCACGAAAGCGCGGACCGGGCCCGCCGGCGATGGGGGGTTCCGATCCCGGTGATGATGGCCATCCTCTACCATGAATCGGGGTTCCGGCCCGACGCCCGCCCGCCCCGGACCACCTGCCTGTGGGTCCTTCCGGGCCCCCGTCCCTCCACCGCCTACGGCTATCCCCAGGCCCTGGACAGCACCTGGGATCTCTACCGCCGGAAAACCGGCAACCGGAGGGCCGACCGGGACGACTTCGCCGACGCTGTCGATTTCGTCGGCTGGTACTGCCACATCAGCCATTTGGAATGCGGCATCCGGAAAGACGATGCCCGCAACCTCTATCTGGCATACCACGAGGGATGGACCGGTTACCGCCGCAACGCCTACCGCCGGAAGGGCCATGTCATGGCGGCCGCCCGGCGGGTGGCCGCCACCGCCGCCCGTTACGAAACGCAGATGACCGCCTGCCCCCAACCGGCCGCCCGGCATCGCCCCTGCCTGTGGCCCTTCTGAACTTTCGGCTTTGTCTCGCCGGGGCCGTTGATTGTCTTTACATTCCCCTGATTTGCTGTTAACCCAGAAGATAGGCAATGACCTTCACATTGAATGGACGGAGGAGAGAAAATCGGCTCGATCGTGAACGGAGCAAACAACGCCGGACTGTTGCAGGTGCTGCTTCTTGAAGACAATGTCTCAGACTTTCGGGCCTTCCGGAAAGCCCTGGAAAAGCGACGGATGACCAGCCGGGTATCGCTTTACGATGATCCGGATGAGGCGTTGAAACGCATCGCGGACGCCCCGGACCGGTTCGATCTCATCGTCATCAACCACCATGTCGCCGGCAATGCGGGTCTGCGGTTCTGCCACGAACTGTTCGAAACCAGCGTCGCCGTTCCACGGCTTTTTCTGACCGACAACGAGACGCTGGGGATTCAGCTCCAGAAGATGCGGTTCGTCGAGGACTATCTGGTCACAGATCCGGACCGGGAATATCTGAAAGTGCTGCCGCTGCTCATCTCGGAGATGATGCACAAGGCCGCCGAACAAAAGGCCCGCCGGGAGCACGAGCAGGCCATGCAGGCTTTGGAAAACCGGTTCCGAACGGTGCTGAGCCATGTGGTCGACGCCATTCTCATCGTCAGCCGGGACGGCGTCGTCAAGCTGGCCAATCCGGCGGCCCGGCGGCTCCTGGGCGGTCTCTACGACAACCCGGTAGGCCGGCAATTCCCCTATCCCGCGACCCCCGGCGCCACAACGGAGTTGCAGATCGAAACCTCACCGACCGAAATGAGGACCGCTGAGATGCGGGTGACGGCCGTTGAATGGGGCGGAGAGACCGCCTCTCTGGCGTCGCTTCGGGATATTTCGGACCGGAAACAGATGGAAGATGCCCTGAAAACGGCCAATCACCTGCGGGACCGCATTATTGAAGAACTCAAGAGCGCGAACCAGACGATTCTCGATCAACAAAAGGCGGTCATTGAAGAGGAGCGTCTCAAGGTCCTCCTTCAGATGGCCGGGGTCACGGTCAAGGAACTGGACGAGCCCCTTACGGCGCTCCTCGAAAGCGTCGAAAAACTGGGCCGGGAAGAGACCGACCCCACGATTCGGGCGATGATCATGGACCAGATTCAAACCGCCGGCCGGCGCATCGCCGGCATGATCCGGCAGGTCCGGATGTTCCATTTCGAAGACGCCGAACATCCCAACGAATCGACCCTCAGCACCGCTCCGGCCATGGAAAAGTCCCCGGAACGGCCCATCACCCTTCTGGTGGGGGAACCGTCGGAAGCGGATTTCAGAACCATTCGGGGCCTGTTGGCCGCCCATAACGGGGTCCGGCTTCTCCGGGCCGAAACCATCGCCGAGGCCCTGACCAAAGCAGCGGACGGCGATGTCGATCTGATCCTGTCCGAGTACCCCTATCCCGACGGCACGGCCATCGATCTCATCCGCCGGCTCCGGGGCCGGGGACTGAACATCCCCCTGATGGTCCTTACCGGACAGGGCGACGAGGTGATCGCCTCCCGGGTGATTCAGACCGGGGCCCATGATTACATCCCCAAGCACAGCCTCAGTGCATCCTCCCTGATGGAAGCCGTCTGGAAAACCCTGGACAAGGCCCAGATTCAGAAAGAGGTCCGGACCGCCCGGAAGCAGATCACCCGGATGACCCTGGTTGACGACCTGACGGGGCTCTACAACCGCCGTCATTTCGAGGACTGCCTAAACCGGGAATTCTCCCGATGCCGCCGGAGCGGGACGGACATGGTCCTGTGCATGTGCGATCTGGACCATTTCAAGTTGATCAATGATCGCTACGGGCATATCGCGGGAGACCGGGTTCTCTCAGATTTCGGCAATCTGGTGCGGGACCTGGTTCGGCAAAGCGACGTTCCCTGCCGCTACGGCGGCGAGGAGTTCATCATCATTTTCCCGGAAACGGATATGGCAAGCGCCGTCCATGTCGCCGAGCGTCTCCGGAAAGCCGTGGCCGACCACCGGTTCATTTCCGACGAAGCGGTCATCGCGGCTACCGTCAGCATCGGCCTGGCCGGTCTCAAGACGTCCCAGGCGGTCTTCCCCGACGATTTGGTGGCCCGGGCCGATGAATCCCTTTACGTGGCCAAAGAAGAAGGACGGAACCGGGTGGTGGCGTTTCCCATGTCGCCGGGACCGATCCCCGCGCCCTGAGGCCTTCACAAAGGCCGGCACTTAACGATAGAGGTTTACATATGTTCCAGAGCATGGCAGGATTGGCGGCATTCATCGGCATCGCCTGGGGGTTGAGCGAAAACCGGCGGCAGGTTCCCTGGAAGGCCGTCGGCCTGGGGCTGGCCCTCCAGATCGGCCTGGGGCTCCTCCTTCTGAAGGTTCCCTGGTTCAAATCGGTCTTCCTGGCATTGAACCGGGTGGTCCTGTCTCTGGAGGCCTCCACCCGAGCCGGCGCGTCGTTTGTGTTCGGCTATCTGGGCGGGGGAACCCTTCCCTTTGAAGAGACGGCGCCGGGATCGAGTTTCATTCTGGCGTTCCAGGCCCTGCCGCTGATCCTGGTCATGAGCGCCCTGTCCGCGCTGCTCTTCTACTGGAAGATCCTTCCCCTGGTGGTGAAAGCCTTTTCCCGCGCCCTGGAGCGGACGTTGGGGGTGGGCGGGGCCGAGGGCGTGGGGGTGTCGGCCAACATCTTCCTGGGCATGGTGGAGGCCCCGCTTTTCATCCGGCCCTATCTGACGGCCATGACCCGGAGCGAGATCTTCTCCCTCATGACCTGCGGCATGGCCACCATCGCCGGCACCGTCATGGTGCTCTACGCCACCCTTCTGGACGGGACGATTCCCGGCGTCATGGGCCATATTCTGACCGCCTCCATCATCAGCGCGCCGGCGGCCATCACAGTGGCCCGGATCATGGTCCCAGAGACCGGCGCGCCCACCCCCGGCGCCCTGACAGCCGCGGAACCGGCCACAAGTCCCATGGACGCCGTGACCCGGGGCACGCTACAGGGGGTCCAGCTCCTGATCAACATCGTGGCCATGCTGATCGTCCTGGTGGCCCTGGTCCACCTGGTCAACCTCATGCTGGGCCTGATCCCCTTTCCCGGCGAAACGGATCTGACCCTGGAACGGATGCTGAGCGCCGTCATGGCCCCGCTGGTCTGGCTTATGGGCGTGCCCTGGTCCGAGGCGCCCGTCGCCGGCAGCCTCATGGGGACCAAGAGCGTCCTCAATGAATTCATCGCCTATCTCAACATGAGCCGGCTGCCGCCGGATGCGCTCAGCCCCCGGAGCATGCTGATCATGACCTATGCGCTGTGCGGGTTCGCCAACCCCGGCAGCCTGGGCATCATGATCGGCGGCATGGGCACCATGGCCCCGGACCGTCGGGACGAAATCGTGGCCCTGGGGCTCCGGGCCGTGGTGGCCGGCACCCTGGCCACCTCCATGACCGGCGCCGTGGTGGGCCTCATCTCATGAGCAGGAAAAACGAACGATGACCGGAAAAAAAGAAAACGACCCAGGCCGGCCGCCCTGCCGGATGAAATTTCTGCTGGCCGAAGACAACCCCATGAACCAGAAACTGGTGATCTCGATCCTTTGCAACCGGGGGCACGAAGTGGTGGTGGCGGGCAACGGCCGGGAGGCGGTGGCTGCGGCCCGGCGAGAGCCCTTCGACTTGATCCTCATGGACATCCAGATGCCGGTGATGGACGGGCTCGAAGCCACGCGGCAAATTCGGGCCATGGAAGAAGAGACCGGCACCCCCCGCACCCCGGTGGTGGCGGTGACCGCTCATGTTCTGCCAGAGGAGAAGGAGCGCTGCTTTTCCATCGGCATGGATGGTTTTCTGGGAAAACCGATCCGGCGCAACGAATTTCTGAGTGCCGTGGAAGCCTTCGGCAGGGCGGCATCAGCATCAGACGGAGAGACGAAGGAAACGCTTGTTGATAAGGATAAAGCCGTTCTGGATCGACCCGCCTTCATGTCCATCGTCGGGGAAAACATGGATCTGGTAAAGGACCTCATCGACCTCTACTGGCAGAGCCTGCCCAAACAGATGGCCAACCTCCGGGAAGCCCTGGATGCCGGGGACGCCGTCCAGTGTCGATTCTGGGCCCACGCCCTCAAGGGAATGAGCCTCAACCTGTCGGCCCGTCAGACCGCCGATATCGCCCTGGAGATGGAGCTTATCGGGAAAAGCGGCGACCTTGCCGCGGGCGAAGACATCTGGCAGCGGCTGACCGCCGCCGTGGATCGTCTCCAACAGGCGACGGACGGGATTCTGGCGGAAATCGCCGACGCAGATTCCGGGTAACCGCGCGGTGACGGGCCCCGTCCGGGATCACCGCCCGAAGGTGATGAGAACGGCCTGCCGGGTCCAGAACAACAGAAACCGCCGCTTTTCGATCAGTTGAAAAGCGACCTGCCATCCTTCGGCCACCGCCTCGTTAAGGGCCGCCTCCACTTGCTGGATGGGAATGCCGGCGGCCCTGAAGCCGCTTTCTTTCACATACACCACTTTGTATTCTTTATACCGCCCCATCGCCTCTCTTTTCTTTTCGCCGTTTCCTGTCAGTAACCCGTCTCAGCGGCATCCGTCAACCGTTCAGAGCCCGTTCCCCCAGATTCCCGTACCGGTGATACGTATTGGAAACCGCCTGCTCCTGGAAATAATGAATCAGCTCGATGCGCCCTTCCATCATCACCGGGGCCCGGGCGATGTAAAACCCGGTTTCCGCCGCCGCCGCAAAGACGGCGTCGGGGACCCGGTTCGCGGCGGCGCAGCGGATGCGCTGCACCTTGGGGATCATCCGGATGAGGCTCGCGTCGCTCTGTTTCGAGATGGGCATATCCGGGACGAACCGCTTCCCTTCTTCTCCCAGGATAAAGTGAACCACCGGATTGTCCAGGGCCGGCGGGATGGAAACCAGCAGGGTGCAACCGGTGATCTTCACCGCCGCAATTCGGGCCAGGACGTCGAACAGGCTGTCGTCTTCATGGATCCGGACCACCACCGTGCCGATGGGCCTGTACCGGAAAATGTTGTCCTGCCCGCGGAGCTTGAAATAGTCCTTTTCCCGGGAGAACTCCCGCTCGTAATGATAGAGGTAGCTTTCGATGGCCCGGACCGTTTTCCGCAAGTCGTCGGCCACGTCGCCGTGCCGCCCCCAATCGAGCTTTTGCCGCCATTCATGAGCTGTCTGAAGGAGCCGGCAGTCGTTTTGAATCGCTCCGATGGGCGGCAGGCCGGTCTCTTCAAAGGTCATGAACTGAGATACGTAATTGGGAGAACCGGCCTTGATGCCGGCCCCCAGGGCGGATTTGCCCATGCCGCCGAAGGGTTGCCGCAGGACGACGGCCCCGGTGGTGCCCCGGTTGATGTAGAGATTGCCGGCCTTGATGGACGCCTTCCATTTGGCCTGCTCCCGCCGGTCGAGGCTTTCGATGCCCGAAGTAAGCCCGTAGCCGGTCATGTTGACCAGTTCGATGGCGTGGTCCAGATCATCGGCGCACATCACCCCCATCACCGGGCCGAAAAACTCGGTCATATGGGTGTAGGACCCGGGCTGAACCCCCCATTTGACGCCCGGGGACCAGAGGTAAGGATTGTCGTCTTGTTTTTCCGGTTTCAGGGCCCAGGATTCGCCGGGCTCCAGGGTGGTCAACCCCCGGAGCAGGTCGCCGTCGGGCGGGCCGATGAGCGGCCCCACCTTGTTCCGGAATCGCCAGGGCGACCCGACGTGAAGGCTCCTGGCGGCGTCCACCAGGGCCTGCCGGAAATGGGCGTCCTCGTAAACCTCCTTTTCCAGAATGAGCAGCGAGGTGGCCGAGCATTTCTGGCCGGCATTGCTGAAGGCGGAATGGAGCACGTTCTTGATGGCCTGATCCCGGTCCGACATGGCCGTGACGATGGTGGCGTTTTTCCCGCCGGTCTCGGCCGCCAGATAAACGCCGGGCCGGTCCCGGATGATCCTCATGCCGGTGTCGGTGCCGCCGGTCAGGATAATGTAATCCACATGCGGATGCTGGGTCAATTTTCCGCCCACCTCTGAACCGGAACAGGGCAGGAACTGGAGGGTGTTTTTGGAAACCCCGGCCCGCCAGAAGCACTGGCAGACTTCGTAAGCCGTGGCCGCCGCGGCCGATGCCGGCTTGTAAATGACGGTGTTGCCGGCCGCCAGGGATGCCGCGATGCCGCCGGTGGGAATGGCGATGGGGAAATTCCAGGGCGAAATCACCAGCCCAACCCCTCTGCCCTCGCACCGGATATTTTCCATATCCGTATAAACATGGGTGGTCCAGGGATAGAACTCCGTGAAGTCCACAGCTTCGGAGACCTCCGGGTCGGCTTCAGTGAAAACCTTGCCGGTGTTGGCCGCCGCCGCGCCGATGAGATCGCCCCGGGCCTTCCGCAGTTCCATGGCGGCCCGGGCGAGGATTTCGTTCCTGTCCTTGAAGGACATGGACCGCCAGCCGTCGGGGTCCGCCGTGGCCGCGGCCACGGCGGTTTCCGCGTCCTCGGGCGTGCCCAGGGCGTACCGGGCGGTCACGATCTTTTCGCTGTAACGGCCCGGATCGATGAAATCCCGCCGTTCCCGGCCGTCGAAGATATCCTCCCCGGCGACCACGATGGGGATTTGCCAGGGGTCGTCGCCGGCCGACAGCATCCATTTATCCCGGATTCCCCCGGCCCATTTCCGGTTGGCGGTCAGGGACCAGTCGGTATCCGGCTCGTTGACGAACTTGTTTTCATAAAAAGGACCCATTTTTTCGGGAAAAACCTCGGCGTTCCGGTCCTGAATCCGGTAGGGTTGGACCGGGGCGTCGTTCCGGCGCCGGTAGGCTTCGATATACTGGTCCTTGAGGAAGGCCCATTCCCTGGAGTCGGTGGTCAGGTTGAAGGAGTACCGGAGGAAATTCTCTTCGCCCGTGTTCTCGTCCAGCCGGCGGATGAGGTAGGCGATGGCATTGATGAACTGGTCCCGGGTGGCCACAGGCGCATAGAGGACGATGTCGCCGGAGATCTCCTGAATGGCCCGGCGGATGTGGTCGGCCATGCCCTCCAGCATCTCGAAGGAGAAATACTCGGTCACGCCGTGGAACTCGGCCACCTTGAAGGCGTAGGCCAGTTCGAAGAGGTTGTGGGAGGCGATGCCCATGTGGACGGCTTTGATGTTGTCCGGCATCATGCCGTACTCGACCATCCGCTTGTAGTTGGCGTCCACGTCCCGCTTGTTGTCGTAGGGCGCCAGGGGCCAGTTGTTGAGGGCGGATTCCACCAGCTCCATTTCCATGTTGGCGCCCTTGACGATGCGGATTTTGATGGGGGCGCCGCCGTCGGCCACCCGTTTTTTGGCCCATTCGGTAAGGTGTTGCTGCATACCGAAGGCGTCGGGCAGGTAAGCCTGGAGGACGATGCCGGCCGCGTGATGCTTGAACTCGGGCAGATCGAGGGTCCGGATAAACGCCTGGGAGGTGATCTCCAGATCCCGGTACTCTTCCATGTCGAGATTGACGAATTTGGGAACCTTCCGGCCGTCCTCATGAACAAAGGCATGGTCCGCCGCCGTCCGATAAAGCCGGGTCAATCGGTCCATGAGTTCCGCGATGGTGTTCTCGAAGGCCAGGCCGCTGATCTGGGAATAAATGGTGGAGATTTTGACGGAGATGTACTCGATCTCAGGGTCCCGGAGATCCTTGAGGTAGCTGTCGAGGCGCTTTTGGGCCTCTTCCTCGCCCTGGACCACTTCGCCGATATGGTTGATGTTCATCCGGACCCCTTCCCGCTTCCGCTTCCGGAGATGCGGGTACAGGATCTCCTCCTCGCCCGGCACCACGGCCCGGGCGCTGTCCTCCCGCATCTTTTCAATCATCTGGGGTACGGAGAGGGAGGGAAAATGACGGCCTACGGACAGAAAGATCCGCATGAGCATTTGTTCGACGGGACTGAAAAACTTGGGCACCCCGAACCGGCGGAGCACGAAATTGACCTGGTCGGCCACCCGGGCCGGGTCGTCGGCCCGGAAGCTCTGATCGATCATCTTGGTCAGGACCACTTTGTTCACCGGGTCCCGCAACAGCCGCATCATCTGCTCCTGGATGGCCCGTTCCTCGCGGGTCACAATCTGATTGGCGCGATTCTGCCACTTTTCAGCCAGCGCAATGGCGTCCCTTGCGATGTAATCTTTTCCGTCCATGGTCTTGCCCCCTTTTTGCTCTGAAAACACGGTTTAAAAGGTCCTGTTCCCGCCGCCGTTCAAATCGGCGGCCCGGTCCGCCGGCAGGGATCCCCGCATGTAGCCCCCGAACCGCCGGACATGGCGCTGGGCCGCCCGCCGGGCGGCGTCGGCGTCTCCCGTCCGGACCGCGGATACGATGTCTTCAAGGTCCCGGTAGTTTTGCCGCATCCGATCGGCGTCGATGGACAGAAGCCGGTCGTAATACCGGTGGATGTTGTCGTGGACCATCTGGTGGATGAGGATATAGAGCGGATTGCCGGCGATCCGCGCCAGGGCCTGGTGAGTCCCCTTGTCGGCCGCCACGAAAGAATCCCATCCTGCCGGCCCGACTTCGACGTGTTCTCCCGCTTTTGTGAGCAGTTCCTCAAGCTCTTCCAGGTCCGCCGCCGTCGCCCGTTCGGCGGCCAGAGCCGCCACCGTCCCTTCGACCCCCTCCCGGAACTCCGCCAGGTGATCCAGGGAGATCTTCTGGAGCCGGATCAGCAGGTCAAGGCTCTCGCTCAGGGGCGTCGCCGGCGCATCCACCACCATGGCTCCGCCCCCGGCCCCCAGCCGGATCTCGATGAGCCCCTTTTGCTCCAGCACCCGGAGCGCCTCCCGCAGGGTCCCCCGACTGGTTTCAAACGTCTCCTTCAGTTCCCGCTCCGACGGCAGCATGTCCCCCGGCTTCAGCTCCCGGTGGAGAATGGCCTCCTGGATCTGAGTCACAACGTCCTGGAAAATTCGGTTTCTTTTGGCGGCGCGGAATTTCAAAATACGCTCTCTATCATTCGTATGATCATAATGGTTAGACCATTATAAGTGAACTTGGGTACGGGGTCAAGCAGGAATCCGATCAATCCTTCCAGTTGACGATTTTCAGCGGGTACCCGAGGTTTTGAATCCGTTTGTAATGTTCGACATTGCCTGTGACCAGAGACCGTCCATTCTCCAAAGCGATCGCTGCGATGATGGGATCAGCCCGCCCTATGGGTTGCCCCGTTCGTTCCAGATCGGCATAGATCCGACCGGCGGTCTCCGCGCTTTTCATGTCAAGTGTCAAAATCTCGGCCGATGATATCGCCGAAAGAAACGTCCTTACCTTTGCTTCCCGTCCAACCTTATGAAATCCCTTAATAATTTCTAGAACTGTGATCGTAGTTGTTGTGTAAAACCCGAACCGTTCAAGGTATGATCCTGCTTTTCGTGCGACGGCTTCGTTTTTGTCCTTAAGGATTTCCGAGAATATATCGGTATCTATGACCACTCTCTCCATCAGAACGCTCGCAAAGGATCCCTTTCCCGCCCCTTCATCGCCGATTCCGCGATTTGATCCATTAATTCTGCATCTTCGGAGAAAAGCCCTGTCAAACTATCTGATACCGGCCTGCGGGATTTCGCTTCTATCTCTTTGAGTTTTGCAAGCAGCTTTTCCGTTTCTTCCGTGCTGCCGATTATGTATTCGAGTTCGACATTTTCCGGAATTCTTATGGTTATCGTTCCCATGATTCACCCCCCGGGTCCATTTATCTCTATCGTTCCCATTCATTCTATATCCCTTTATCGGTCATATCAAACCAAAACCCGAAAAAACAAACCCGAAATCGTTATAATTGTCGATTTCGGGGTATAGTTATTAAGACCGATTTTGGGGCAATGCTACCGTGGAAGGTGTTATAATAACAGGATCGGTCCCCTACTTCTTCCCCCCCAGATACGCATTCGCCACATCCGGATTGGTCAGCAGCGCTTTGGCGGAATCCGCCATGACGATCCGGCCCACTTCCATGACGTAGCCTCGGTGGGCCAGTTTCAGGGCGGCCCGGGCGTTTTGTTCCACCAGCATGACGGTGACGCCGGTCCGGTTGATCTGCCGGATGGTGGCGAAGATGGTTTTCACCAGGATCGGGGCCAGCCCCAGGCTGGGTTCATCCAGCAGCAGGAGCCGGGGATTGCTCATGAGCGCCCGACCGATGGCCAGCATCTGCTGTTCACCGCCCGAGAGGGTGCCCGCCATCTGTTCCCGCCGCTCCTCGAGCCGCGGAAACAGTTCGTAGATCCATTTCCGGTTCTGTTCGGTCCGTTCAGCGTCATTGGAGGTGAAGGCCCCCAGATTGAGGTTTTCCCGGACCGTCAGGGTGCCGAAGACGCGCCGCCCCTCGGGCGACTGGGTGACCCGCTCCCGCACGACCTTGTGGGCCGGCAGT
>JAABTD010000293.1 GCA_011390065.1 Desulfobacteraceae bacterium | reverse complement strand
CCAGTTATATCAAGGCCGCGATTATGGTGTTCCGAAGCGTCGCCGGCGTTCGGTAGATTTTGGCAATGAAACGGCGACAAGTGGAATTATCGAGTGTGAGGTTGCCCAAAGGAGCCATCCGTGAACATCCCGCCTAAAAATCTTCTGTGCGCGGTGGATTTCTCCAGCCACTCCTCCGGCGCGGGCCGGATCGGCGCCGATCTGAGCCGGCGCTTCGGGAGTCGCCTTCACATTTTCCACACCGTCTGCACCCCCAGCAGTCAGGTCTACGGCAATCCGGTTTCGGAACGGGGACGAACCCAGGAAAATCAGGTTCGCCACGCTCGCCAGGCCATCGACGCCCTTATGTCGGGACTGGACTATCCCTGGACCCCGCTCATCGCTTTCGGCGATCCGGTGGAGGCCCTGCTGGAGGCGGCCGACCAAACCGACGCCGATCTGGTGATCGCCGCCGGTTACGGCATCCAGGGGGTGCAACGGTTCTTGCACGGGACGGTGGTGGAGCGGATGATCCGGACCCTGGCCTGTTCATTTCTGGTGATCCCGCCTCACGGGGCGGCCTTTAGGCCGGACGGCGGTCTGAAGGCCTCTCACATCATCGCCGCCTGCGGCGCCGGCGGCGACATTTCCGACCGGCTGCTCATTCATGCCCTCTCCTATGCCGATCTTTTCGGGGCACGACTCGATCTTCTCCATGTCATGGAGTCGCCGACCAATGGGGCCATGCCGGACGACCCGCCGGGCCATTATGCAGTAACGGAAGCGGCGTTCATGGAAAACCGGCGCCGGCAGATCCTGTCGCGCATTCCCCGGGAAATTCAAGACCGACGCAACCTGTCGATTCTGCTCGAATCCGGAGTGCCGGGCGAGGTCCTGGCCGAATCCGCCAGAGAGCGCGGGGCGGACTTGATCATCGTCGGGGTCCGGCCCCGCCGTTTCTGGGGGCGCATCCTCAAAGGCTCCACCACCGAGACCACCCTCCGGAACGCCCCGTGTCCGGTGCTGGCCATCCCCGAGCGGGCCGGCGGAGAGGGGACGGATGCATAGGGTCGGCATCGTGCGGGATCCAAGGTATCTGGCCCACCGGACACCGGAAGGTCATCCGGAGTTTCATCGCCGGCTGGAGGCCGTCTACGAGATGCTCGACGGATCGGACATGGCCGACGCTCTGGTCACAGTGATCCCGCGACCTGCCGAAAGGGAGGAGATGCTCACCGTCCACGCCCCTGAATACCTGGATCGAATCGCCGCCACCGCGATGCAGGAGCTGACGGCGCTGACGGCGGACACCTTCGCGTCGTCCGGATCCTACGCCGCCGCCCTGCTGTCGGCCGGCGGGCTGTTCGAGGCCATTGACCGGGTGGTCTCCGGCGAACTGACCACTGCTTTCTCTCTGGCCCGGCCTCCGGGCCACCACGCCGAGCGGAGCCGGGCCATGGGGTTCTGCCTCTTCAACAATGCGGCCCTGGGGGCGCTTTACGCCAGGATCGGTCTGGGCCTCAAACGGATATTGATCGTGGATTGGGACGTTCATCACGGCAACGGCACCCAGCATATTTTCGAAAGGGATCCGTCGGTGCTGTTCTTTTCCGTCCATCAGTCCCCCCATTTCCCCGGCACGGGACTGTTTACAGATGTGGGAAGAGGACCCGGAGAAGGGTATACCGTCAACCTCCCCCTGGGAAGAGGATACAAAGATGCCGAATACACCGCCTTGTTTCATCAGGTTCTCCGGCCCATCGCCCTGGAATTCGGTCCTGATCTGATTCTGGTGTCGGCCGGATTCGATACCCACAAGGATGATCTAATGGGAAAAATGAAAATGACCTCGGCGGGGTTTGCCGCCCTCACCCGTGAGCTGATGACCCTTGCGTCTGAATGTTGCGGCGGCAAACTGGCGCTGACCCTGGAAGGCGGCTATCACCTGAAGGCCCTGACGGCATCCGTAAAGGCGGTATTGGCGGAACTGGCCGGGCTCACCCTGTCCGATCCGTCGGCTGTTGCGGACCGGGCCCGGCGTCGAAAGGTTGATTACGCCGTCCATCGATGCCGCCATGTCCACGAACAGTTCTGGAAATGCCTCAACTGAGCGGCTCAACGGCCGACAAGACCCCGAAGGCGGAGAAGCCCTTATGAACAAAATTCGCGTGATGGAGTCTTCCGTTGCCAAATGGCAGCGGATCATCGACGGCAAGGGGACCGATGGCGGCGTCATCGATTGTCCGCCCTGCCGCATTTACTACCTGCTGGTCTGCTACGGGTGCCCCATCGCGGATTACACCGGCAAGAAATTCTGCAAAGAGTCCCCCTACGGCCCCTGGCTCCGCCACCAGATCGAAGCCCACGACAAACTCGTTAAACGGGTCTACTGTCCCGAGTGCCGCCGCCTGGCCAAGGACATGCACGACTTCATGATCGCCATTGTCGAAGACCTGAAGGCCAGGGCTGAAGCGGAAAAAAAGACGAACGGAACGGAGGGATCGATCCAGCCGTGACGGTCGATGTCCGGATGGCGTTGGCGGCGCCGGCCATGGCCGGCGAGGCGGGGCTGCTGACGGCGGGGGCCTATGTGGTGTTCAGGGGATGGGGATATACCCTGGCCGAAGCCGCCGGTTGCAGCATCGTGTCGGCGTTTATGGCCCTGTCTTTTCTCTTGCAATGTGCGGCGATGCTGGGGGAACCGGGCGTTTTATGGATGCCGGAAGCCCTGCTGATCCTGCTGGCCGCGGGGGGGGTCTGGCGGAAGCGGCGGGTCTTGATTCAAACGGCCCGGTCGGTCTTCGGGTTCGCCCGATCCCACCGGGCCTGCCTGGCGCTGGCCCCGGCCCTGCTGTTTCTGGGAACCATGTCGCTCATCCTGCCCACTGAGTTGGACCATCGATTCGATCTCCTGCCGCCCGACCTCCTGCTGCGGCCGGTCAATCACACCCTGCTGCCCCACCTGTTTCTCCGGTTCGGGAGCGATATCGGTCCGGATCTCTTCGGTTTCATGGCCTATCTGTCGGTGGGGTTTTCCACCTACGCTCTGGCGCGTCGGTATGCCTGGCCCCCCATTGCTTTCACCGTGACCCTGGTGGTGATGACCATGCCCCGTCTCGTCTGGCAGACCACCACGTTCGGACCGGAGATCATCCCCGCGGCTGCGGCGCTCTGCTGCCTGGTCTGCATTTACCGGCTGGTGGAAGTGCCCGACGTCCGGGATCTGGCGCTGCTGACCATGGCCATTCCCTTCACCTTTTCCGCCAACCCGCTGGGCGGCGCGGCCCCGGCCATCCTCCTTCCCCTGGCCGCGGTTCTCCTGTTCCGGCGCCACGGGGCCCTGATCTGGCGATCCATGGTCGTCAACCACCGGCTCGCGTTCCTGCTGGTCTCCGCACCGGTGGTGGTGTTCTCCCAGATCTGGCTGTTCATCCGCCATGCTGTCCAGGGCGCTCCCTGGATGGCGCCGCCGGCCGGGATCGCTCCCAACCCGGATGGGATTCAGGGGGCGACGGCCAACGCCCTGCGGTATCTGCTGGAAAGCGCCCATTTCACCCGACCCGTCGACTGGCTCTGCAATTGGGCCTTTGATTTCCGCCTTACCGGATTTCTCCACTGGCTCAACGACCTCTTGATCCGGCCATTATTCGGCGGAGACGGCGCCGCGGTTCCCTTCCGCATCGTCTGGGCCCCCACGGGTCCACTGTCGGGGTTCGGTCCCTTTGCCTTTCTGCTGGTGCTGCCGGGGGTGGTTTACGCCCTGGTCAGGGGCGACCGCCACATCAAAACCATCGCCCTGGGGCTGCTGGGATATCTCTATATCGTGACCCTGACGACGGCCTGGATGAACGGCAACGAACAGTATTTTACGCTCTTTTGCGCCTGCGGCGGTTTCTGCACGGCGTTTTTATTGCCCCCCTGGCGGTTGACCCGGCGCTGGAAGCAGGGGCTTCAGCTTTTGTGCCTGCTGCTGATGGGGTATGCGGTGGCGGCTGAATTTACGGTCGTTTTCGGGGTGTTGTTTTGAAGAATGAATCGTCCTGGATATGCCCTCACAGGACCCAACGACCCCAACCGGCCTCCCCCTCCAACTCCCCTGCCGCCCCGGCCACCCACATCGTCACGGGCGATTCGGACCTGCTCGATCTCCATCCTTTCCGGGGAATTTCGATTGTAAAGCCCAAAGTCTTCCTTTTCTCCTTTTCCGCTTGAGGTCTCATCAATAACCGTCCGGTTGCGCCGAGACCGCCCCCCGTCTTTCCCACCCTTAAACAGTCAAACTCCGACTGGACGCAATTTTTACAATATGCTACAAGGTTTCACATGCTTCGGATCATACGCAAGTTCCCTTTCGACCTTCAGATAAAGCGACGCGGAAAAAGATACGCCCATGGCGAAAAAAAACAACAACGGCGCCAATCTCGGCTTTGAAAATCAAATGTGGGCCGCGGCCGACAAGCTCCGGGGGCACATGGACGCCTCCGAGTACAAGCATGATTTCCTCCTGGCCAACCCGCCTTTCAACATGAGCGACTGGGGCGGAGACCGTCTGCGCGAAGACGCCCGGTGGAAATACGGCGCCCCGCCGGTGAACAACGCCAACTACGCCTGGATTCAGCATTTTATCCATCATCTGGCGCCCAAGGGGGTGGCGGGATTCGTCATGGCCAATGGGTCCATGTCCACGAATACGACGAGCGAGGGGGAAATCCGCAAGGGCATCATCGAGGCGGACCTGGTGGACTGCATGATCGCGATGCCGGGGCAATTGTTTTACACGACCCAGATTCCGGTGTGTCTCTGGTTTCTGGCGCGGATCAAGAAAAACGGGCAGTTCCGGGATCGGCGCAAGGAGACGTTGTTTATCGATGCGCGGAATATGGGGGCGCTGGTGGACCGGACGCATAAAGATTTGTCCGACGAGGAGATCGGGAAGATCGCGGGGACCTATCATGCATGGCGGGGGGAGAAAAAGGCGGGGAAATATGCGGATGTGGCGGGATTCTGCAAGAGCGCGACGGTGGATGAGATCCGGGAGCAGGGGTATGTGTTGACGCCGGGGCGGTATGTGGGCGCGGCGGAGATCGAGGACGACGGGGTTCCGTTTGAGGAGAGGATGGGGGAGCTGGCAACCAAATTGTATGGGCAGTTTGCGGAGGCGGGTCGGCTTGAGGCTGTTAT
>JAABTD010000091.1 GCA_011390065.1 Desulfobacteraceae bacterium | reverse complement strand
TTTATTTTTTTTGAGGGGTGTTCGTCTCGTTCGACTTGGATTTACGGATGGCCTCCAGAACATAGGCCATGCCGACCAGAAAAATGCCCAACCCGGCCATGTAGGCCGGATTGGCATGGGGATAGAAAATCCGGCTGAGCAGGACGGCGAAAAACGCCCCAAGCCCGGCGCGAATGAGAAAAATATAAAAACGGTTCACGAGGAAAACCCCTTTCTGTCAGATCGTTCACTTTTGGTTCCAGACACTTAGAATAAGCAGCCCTCCCTGCCGCGGCAAGGTCTTTGCCGGAAGTCTGTACCACAAGACCGGAAAAATTAAAAGGAGATAAAAAAATGCTTGAAAAAGGGCGATCAATTTGGTACATACAATCTTTACTTGCGGTGGGTGTAGCTCAGTTGGTAGAGCACCGGGTTGTGGCCCCGGTTGTCGTGGGTTCAAGCCCCATCACTCACCCCATCAAAAAAGCCAGCGCCCGTAGCTCAGCTGGATAGAGCGCCGGACTTCGAATCCGTAGGCCGGGGGTTCGAATCCCTCCGGGCGTACCAATATAATCAAGGGATAAACCATGAATTTGGTTTATCCCTTTTTTTTTGGGTTATGATCCCGGTTCGATGACCCGGACCTGTTTAGGGAAAAAAGGCCGGCAAAGCCGGCCTTGACGGTCTGAATCAGCGACCCTTTCTAAAAATGATACACCCACCGCACCTGAAACCGGTCGCCCTTGGGCCGGTTTTCCGCATCTGTTTCGAAGTAAGCGTTGAAGAACAAGTGGGAGTCGGGCGACATGTGCCAGAGTGCGCCCGGGCCGATGCCGAAAATCATCTCTTCGGAATCGGGGACATCCCGGCCGTCCACCTCGGTGTCCGTGATCTGCTTCAGATAATAGGCATTCAGGCCCAGGCGGAGGGTTTTGGGGATGATTTCATAGGCGGAGGCCAGATTGAAATGGATGGCCTGGCCGGCCTTGACATCATTGGCGCCGAAATAGGGCGAGGTCGGCGGCACTTCCCGGATGGGGTCGTCGTTTTCATCGTTCCACAGGTAGTGAATCCGGGTGGAAAGGGTCCAGGCGGGCGTCAGGAACAAGGTGCCGGCCCAGTAGGGATTGAAGGAAAAATAATTGGACCCCGGATTCAGCGTATTGTCCCGGTCGTATTTCCCGGTGGGAAAGATGAACTGCAATTCCACCCGATGCATGAACCTCGGGCCATTGGCCCCCATGATCGGGTCCCACTGCAGAAACGGCCCCACCAGGATGTCGCCGATGCCGCCTCCGTTGTCGCTGATGGGAGAAACCCCGTCGAAGTCCAGGTCAAGATCGACGACGGGAACGATCAGGTCGATTCCCCATTTTCCACCCCAGAAAAGCGCCTTGTCGTGCTGGTAGATGAACTGGCTCAGACTGATCCAGGCATCCAGATCCGGATCGGAGACGGGAAACAACTTGTTGTTATCGCCTTTGGCATCCGTAAACTCATCGGCCTTATAGTACTGCACATACTGCGTAAAATAAAACCCCGGCCCGGCCGGCGGCCCGCCGTCCAGGAAACTGGTGAATCCTAGGTTCACCGAGGGAAGATCGTAAGCGCCCGCAACAGGGCACAACCAGACCATCACTGCCAGTACAATCGCCAATTTGCGCATCATTTCAATTCCTTTCCTGTCCAGAGTGGTTGACAAACGAGGAGATGGGACCGCAACATGCCGTCAAGTTGTAAAGACATTTTGTCCAATATGTCAACGGGAAAATTTTGATTGTTGAAATCGTCCCTAAATTCCCCCCCTTGGTTCCCCTCATTTGCCTTGCCCGCCAAACCATGATATTTAACATGAAAGCAGGCAAAGAAAGCCGACAACGCCCCGCGCGGGTCGGACCACACATTGAAGAGGTCCCGAGCAAAAATGAACCCATGAAAGGCGCCAGAAGCCTCCACCAGACCTTTCTCCTCAGCCTGTTCGCGGTGATTCTGCTGTGCGTGGGGATGATCGGGTATGTTTGGATTTCATACGAATTCAGACAATTCCACAAAACATCCGACCAACTGAGGGATGCCTTCATCGATGCCCAGAAGGCCATGGTTAAAAACGAAGTGGGCCATGTCATCGACTTCATCAACTATCAACGGAACCGGACGGAAAAAGAACTCAAAGAGATGATCCGGTCCCGGGTTTACGAGGCCGCGGCCATCGCCGGGAACCTTCACGCTTTCTACAAAGACCGCAAATCGACTGAAGAAATCGCGCAAATCATCCGGGAGACCCTTCGACCCATCCGCTTCCAGGAAGGACGGGGCTACTATTTCATCTACGACATGGACGGCAACAATATTTTGTCGCCTTATGATTCTCACCTGGAGGGGACGAACCTTTGGGATCTGGTGGACAGCAAGGGGCTGTACACCATCCGGCGGTTCATCCGGATGATCGAGGCCGAGGGGGAGGGCTTTCTTCGATGGCACTGGTACAAGCCGGGGAATACGGAACACATGTCGGAAAAAATCGGGTTCGCCAGGTATTTCGAACCCCTGGACTGGTGGATCGGGACCGGGGAATACATAGCGGACATGGAGACGGACATCCAGGCGGAGTCCCTGGAGTGGATCAATAAAATCCGGTTCGGCGACGAAGGCTACATATTCGCCTACACCTTCGACGGCGTGACGCTCTCCCATTACAACCAGTCCCACATCGGTAAAAGCCGGTGGGAGGTGACGGACCTCACGGGCCGGAAGTTGGTGCAGGACCTGATCGCCGCCTCCCGTCCGCCCGGCGGCGGCTACCTTACTTATGTAGCGACCCTCAAACCCAGCACCGGCGAACCCTCGAAAAAGGTCAGTTATGTCCGGTCCATCCCTGAATGGGAATGGATGGTCGGCGCCGGGGTCTACATCGATGATATCGAACGGATCCTGGCAATCCAGAAACGCGAGTTGTGGACGCGCATCGAGCAGCATCTGGTGATCATCGGCGGGCTCCTGGTCGGGGTGCTCATCATCGCCATCCTTCTGGCCCGGTACATCTCCAGAAAAACTTTCGCCAACTTGCGGGAGTTTCTGACCTTTTTCCAGCGATCGGCCATTGTCTCCACCCCCATTGACGACAGCCGGCTCGATCTGGCGGAATTCAAGACCCTCGCCCGGTCCGCCAACCGGATGGTCGAGGAGCGGAACAAGGCGGTGGCCGACCTCAAGAACAGCCAGGAACGCCTCGATTTGGCCCTGGCCTCCACGGAGCAGGGGCTGTGGGACTGGAATATCCGGACCGGAAAGGTGATCTGGGACGAGCGGCTGGTCAGGATCGTCGGGTACGATCTCGCCGACGTGCAGCCCATCATCGACAGCTGGTTCGATCACGTCCACCCCGACGACCTGGAAAAGACCGTGGAAAGCATGAAGGCCCACCTCAAGGGGCATACCGACAAGCACCGGGTCGAGTTCCGCCTTCGGTCCAAATCCGGGGGGTGGAAATGGATCCTCGATCAGGGCCGGGTCATCGAACGGGATGCCGATGGCCATGCTCTCCGCGCCGTGGGCACTTACATCGACATCACGGCCCGGAAAGAGGCCGAAGCCGAACGGGAAGCGCTTCAGGAGCAACTCAACCGGTCCCGGAAGATGGAGGCCCTGGGCCTTCTGGCCGGGGGCGTGGCCCATGATCTCAACAACGTGCTCTCGGGCATCGTTTCCTACCCTGAGCTGCTCATGATGAATCTTCCTGAAGACAGCCCGCTCCACAACCCCCTGGAGACCATCCGGAAATCGGGCGTCAGGGCCGCCGCCATCGTCCAGGATCTGCTCACCCTGGCCCGGCGGGGCGTGGTCCATCGGGAAGTGGTGAACCTCAACGACATCATCTCGGACTACCTGACCTCTCCGGAGCACGCGGACCTGCGGGCCCAGCATCCGGCGGTGGCGGTGGAAACGGATTTCCAACCCGATCTCGCCAACATCGAGGGGTCCCCGGTCCATCTGAAAAAAACGGTGATGAACCTGGTCTCCAATGCGGCTGAAGCCCATGAGGACGCGGGCGCCATCCGGATATCGACCCGAAATCGATACGTGGACCATCCCATCGAAGGCTGCGACACGGTCCGAACCGGGGAGTTTGCCGTCCTTTGCGTGGCGGACGAAGGGGCGGGCATTTCGGCGGCGGATATCGAACACATTTTCGAGCCGTTCTACACCAAAAAGATCATGGGCCGCAGCGGCACCGGCCTGGGCATGGCGGTGGTGTGGGGCGCGGTGCAGGACCACAACGGCTATATCCACATCGACAGCGTCGAAAACCGGGGAACCGTCATTGAGATTTATTTTCCCGCAACCCGCCATGCGGCGGTCGGCGGCGTCGGCCCGTCGGCCCTGGACAGTTGCCGGGGATCAGGTGAATCGATTCTGGTGGTGGACGATGTGCCGGAGCAGCGGGAGATCGCCATGAAGATGCTGGAAAAACTGGGCTATCGTGCGGCCTCAGTGGAAAGCGGAGAGGCCGCCGTGGTTTGGCTGGCCGACCATCAGGCCGATTTGTTGGTGCTCGACATGATCATGGACCCGGGCATGAACGGGCTGGAGACCTACCGCCGGATCATCGGCATTTATCCCGGGCAGAAAGCCGTGATCGCCAGCGGGTATGCGGAAACCGACAACGTCCGGGAAGCGTTGCGGCTGGGCGCCGGAGGGTACATCAAAAAGCCCTATTCCATGGAGGAGCTGGGGAAGGCGGTCAGGGCGGAACTGGATAACGCATCGAAAAAACAGGAGGGCAACTCATGAACAGCGGCAAAGAGACCATCACCGTCCGGGTCAATGTGGAGGTCGCCCCGGAAGCCCTGGAGGCCATTGTCGACGCCGTCCGGGAGATGGCCGGAAAAGACGACCGGGGTCGCTATCAGGTGGACGCGGCGGATGCGGTGGGGGCGCTGATTTCCCGGTTTTTAGGTGAAAAGGATTTCCAGGCCTATGCAAAGGATCCGGAAAATTACGAGGGGGGCGTTTTCGAATGATGCCCGAAAAAAAGTTGATTATCGCCCACCGCGGATTCAGCGCCGGATGCCCGGAAAACACCCTGGCGGCCTTCAGGGCCGCCGAAAAAGCCGGCGCGCCCATGGTCGAACTGGATGTAACCCTGACCCGGGACCGGCAGGTGGTGGTCATCCACGACGACGCCGTGGATCGAACCACGGACGGCAAAGGGCCAGTGGCCGGGTTCACCCTCGATGAGCTGAAGCGGCTGGATGCCGGGGCGTGGTTCGATCCCGGGTTTTCAGGGGAACGGATTCCCACCCTGATCGAGGTCTTCGACGCCCTGGGGAAGGGGGTGGGGATCAATATCGAGATCAAGGGCAGCGCCGCGGCGCCTGAATTTCCCCCCGACGCCGTGGAACGCCAGGTGGTGCGCCTGGCGGCGGAACATGCCGGCCATCGCCGGATTCTCATCTCCAGCTTCCACTGGGCCTGCCTGTCCCGAGTCCGAGAACTGGCCTCCCGGGTCAACATCGCCGTGCTCTCGTCGGAACCGGCCACAGCCGATGCCGTCGCTGTCTGTCGCGGTCTCAACGCCTTTTCCTGGCATCCCGACTGTGAAAAGCTCGATGGGGCGGAAGTGGCGATGATGCGGGACGCCGGCTTCCGGGTCATTCCCTATACGGTCAATGATCCCGGAGAGATAAAGCGGTTCTTTGAGATGGGCGTGGACGGCGTCATCACCGATGATCCGGCCGCAGCCCTCCGCCTTGACCTCGCCGCCGAAAACCGGTAAAGACAGATCAGGATGCGACCGCATGTCATTTTGAGGAAACTCATTATCCCCACCTCAATCGCTCCTGAAAGGAGACAGCCATGGCACAATCCGTCGACGTCATTCAGATCGGCGCCCTCATCTCAGGGGGCGGCACCAACCTCCAGGCCATCATCGACGGCTGCGAATCCGGCAAGATCGCCGGCAAAATGGTCTTCGTGGGCACGGACAACCCCAACGCCAAGGGCCTTCAAAGGGCGAAAAAACACAACATCCCCGCGTTCACGGTCGATTACGGGGCCATTCTCCGGGAATTTAAATCAGCTCCCGACAGCGGACGGTTGCCCGCAGATTTCAACCCCGAAGAGATTCATGCCAGGCAATCGATTTTCCATGATGACGCCGACATCGGCAAGGTGGCGCTGTGTCTCAAATCCCGGGCCATTGCAGAAGCGGCCCTGCTGGAAAAGATGGACGAATACGATTTCGATCTGCTGGTGCTGGCCGGCTTCATGCGGAACCTGACCCCTTATTTCATCGACCGGGTCAACACCGATCCCGAACGCCCGAAGATCATGAACATCCATCCGGCCTTGCTGCCGGTCTTTCCCGGCGTTGACGGGTACGGCGACACCTATCGCTACGGGTGCAAGGTGGGGGGATGCACGGTCCATTTCATCGATTACGGCGAGGATACCGGACCCATCATCGGCCAGCGTTGTTTTCAAATCGCGGAAGGCGATACCCTGGAGGATGTCAAACGGAAAGGGCTGGAACTGGAATGGCAGCTCTACCCGGAGTGCATCCAGCGCTTTGCAGAGGGCCGGCTGAGGCTGGAAAAGCGGTCCCATGATTTGGGGAAGGGGAAGACGTATGTGAGGACGGTGGTGGCGGTCGATTAAGGTTCGGCATAAAAAAGGGCCTTGATTATCGCGTCGGCCATTTTGGGGCGAACACAAGGGGGCCAACACAAGGGGGCGAACACAAGGTTCGCCCCTACCGAAATCGACGGGTTACGCCGTAGGGGCGATCCTTGTGATCGCCCTTTTTGGCTGAGATTTTGATCGAGGCATAAAAAAAGGGGAGGGCGGCGTCGCGCTGCTCCCCCCTTGACGATTTTTTGCGGCAGGCGCTCTACTGCTGCTGGATATCCATCAGCTTGATGCCGAAATTGAGATCTTGTCCGGCCAGGATGTGATTGCCGTCCACAACGATGTGATCATCTCCCACGCCGACGACGGTGATGACCAGCGGCTGGCCTTCCGGCGTTTGCACCTGGAGCTGCATGCCGACTTCCGGGCTCAGGTCTTCCGGGAGCTGGGTGCTGGGGATCTTCCCCACCAGTTCCTCGCGTCGGGGGCCGTACCCTTCATCCGCCTCGATTTTGATCTCTTTTTCGTCGCCGGGAGCCATGCCGACCACCGCCTCTTCGAATTTTCCAAGAAGCTGGCCTTCGCCGACGGTGAATTCCAGGGGTTCGCCCCTCTTTTCCGTGGAATCAAACAGGGTCCCATCTTCCAGGGTTCCTGTGTAGTGCACTTTAACCGCATCTCCGGATTTTGCTGTTGCCATCGTTTCTCCTTTCTCGTCTTCTTTATTAAATGCATCGACCCGGAACAACTCAAAGCAGCCTCTTCCCAAACGATAAAAACCCGCAAAGGGAATTGAAAACCGCTCAAAAGAGAAACGACTTCGAGCATCGGGACATTCATACCATAAGGATGATTTGCGGTTTGTCGAGAAGAAATTTGTCCATGCCTCCGGATAAAATCGTTTGACAAAACCATTTTTGCTCTCTATAAGCTTAGGTTTTAGCCCAGTGCGGGAATAATCACGCAACCCCCCGCTACCGCCCTTTTTCGACCTGGATAATGTCCATGAGGATTTTCCATGATCACTGCCGGACTTAAATTGACCGTCCTGGGGATGGGAGTTGTCATCTCCTTTTTACTCCTGCTGATCCTTTTTATCGACATTCTTAGAAGATTGCTGGCTTCCGGCAGTGCGAGGGAGCTTGAAGCGATGAAGTCGGTCAATCCGCGGAAACGGAAAAAAGATCCCACCGAGGTGGACGATGAAGTGTTGACGGCCATCATCAGCGCCGCGATCGCCGCGCACCGTTCCCGGGGCTGATCCATGGGAAAAGACATGCAGCATCGAATTGAAACCCTCTTCGGAAATCGTAAAGGATCGTCATGAAAAAAATCCAGTTTATGGACACCTCGTTGCGGGATGGGTTCCAGTCGGTTTTCGGCGCCCGGGCGTTGACCGATGATTTCATTCCCGCCGTTGAAGCCGGAGTCCACGCCGGCATTACGCATATGGAGGCCGGGGGCGGCGCCCGTTTCCAGGCGCTTTTCATGTATTGCGGCGAATCCGCTTTCGATATGATGGACCGTTTCCGCGAGGCCGCCGGACCCGATGTAAGTCTTCAGACCCTGGCGCGGGGCATCAATGTGGTGGCCCTCTCGGCCCAGCCCCGGGACATGATTGATTTGCACGCCCGCATGTTCAAAAAACACGGCATGACCCACATTCGGAATTTCGACGCGCTGAACGACGTCCGGAATCTGATCTATTCAGGCCAGTGCATCGCCAATGCCGGGCTGCACCATCAGGTGGTGGTCTCCATGATGGAGCTGCCCCCCGGCTGCACGGGCGCCCATGACGCCCCTTTTTATATCCGGACGCTCCAGGAAATCCTCGATTCCGGGCTGCCTTTCGATTCCGTCTGTTTCAAGGACGCCTCGGGAACCTGCAATCCGAAAAAGTTTTACGACACCATCAAGGCCGCGCGAAAAGTTCTGGGCGACGACGTGGTGATATGGGCTCATACCCATGAAACCGCCGGGGTGGGGGTCACCCAGTACAAGGCCGCCATCGAGGCCGGCTGCGACGGGGTGGATCTGGCCCGGTCGCCCTTGTCCGGGGGCACCTGCCAGCCGGACATCCTCTCCCTCTGGCATGCCCTAAAAGGAACCGATTACATGCTGGATATCGATGTGACCGAAATCCTGAAGGCCAACCATGTGCTGCAGGATTGCCTGAAAGATTATTTTTTCCCGCCCGAAGCCCAGAAAGTTTCCTCCGAGGTGATCCTGTCCCCCATGCCGGGGGGCGCGCTGACCGCCAACACCATGATGATGCGGGACACCGGAACCCTTGAGCTGTATCCCAAGGTCATCGAGGCCATGGGCGAATGTGTTTCCCGGGGGGGATTCGGGACGTCGGTGACGCCGGTGTCGCAATTTTATTTCCAGCAGGCCTACGCCAACGTGACCCAGGGACCCTGGAAGAAGATGACCGACGGCTACGGCAAAATGGTCCTCGGGTATTTCGGCCGCACCCCCGTCCCTCCCGACCCGGAGATCGTCGCCATCGCGGAAAAGCAGCTCGGCAAACCGGTGTTCACGGGCGACCCCGTAGACGTTCTGGAGCCCGGCATCCCCAAAGCCGAGGAAATCCTGAAACGGGAGGGATTGCCCGTCACCGATGAAAACATCTTTATCGTGGGGGCGCTGGCCACCGACGGCGGCAACAAGGGGCTTGACTTCCTGAAGGGCCATCAGACCATCAATGTGCGCAAGGCGACGCCTGAAAAACCGGCGGAAAAAAGCGGGGCGCCGTCTCCTGCGCTCCGGCCCGCCGCCGACAGCGGTCCGGCCGACTACACGGTAACGGTGGACGGCAAGGCGTATCAGGTCACGGTGGAAGCCGCCACCGGCCAGGTGAAGGCGGTCAAACCGACCGAGGTCCCCAAAAAACCGGTGGAGACCATTCCGGTCAAGGCCAGCTTGCAGGGGATCGTTTACGAAATTTACGCCGAGGTCGGCGACAAGGTCCGGAGGGGCGACACCCTGATGATCCTCGAGGCCATGAAGATGGAAACCCCCATTGCGGCGCCGGCCGACGGCACGGTGGCCAGCATCGAGGTGGAGAAAAAGCAGGTTGTCAAACCCGAACAACTCGTGGCCACCCTGACCTGAACCGGAAGGCATCGCCATGCAAAAGCTGAAAATGGTCGCGGCCCTCGCCATTCTTCTGGTCCCCGCCCTGGTCCGGGCCGGCGGCGTGCCCCAGGTGGATGTTGCCGGCCCTCTAATCATGCCGCCAATGGGGCAGATGATAGCCGAATTCCTCCGGACCACCGGCATCGTCGCTTATCTTTTCCCGGCCGTCGGCGGCTGGACCGCCGGGATCGGCAGCCTGATCATGGTCGGGGTCGGCCTGCTGATGCTGTTCCTGGCCATCCGCAAGGGGTTTGAACCCCTGCTGCTGGTACCCATGGGATTCGGTTGCATTCTGGCCAACATCCCCCTTTCCGGCATCACCGAACCGGGCGGAATCCTTTATTTCATCTATGCGATCGGCATTCAGACGGGCGTCTTTCCGCTTCTGATTTTCATGGGCGTCGGGGCCATGACCGACTTCGGCCCGTTGATCGCCAATCCCAGAACCGCCCTTCTGGGGGCCGCGGCCCAGTTCGGCATCTTCACCACCCTGATCGGGGCCCTGGTGATTTCAAAGGTCGTGCCCGCCATCCATTTCGATATATTCGACGCCGCGTCCATCGGCATCATCGGCGGGGCCGACGGCCCCACCGCCATCTTCCTGGCGAGCAAGCTCTCCCCCGATTTGCTGGGCGCCATCGCAGTGGCCGCCTACTCCTATATGGCCCTGGTTCCCATCATCCAACCGCCCATCATGCGCGCCCTGACCACTCCCGAAGAGCGGAAAATCCGGATGGATCAGCTCCGCTATGTGGGCAAGGTCGAAAAGATCGTTTTTCCGCTGATGGTGATGGGGCTTTGCATGCTTTTGCTGCCTTCGGCCGCGCCGCTCATCGGCTTTTTCATGTTCGGGAACCTCATGCGGGAGTGCGGCGTGGTGGACCGCCTGGTCCAGACCTCGCAAAACGCCCTCATCAATACGGTGACCATCCTCCTCGGCCTGGGCGTCGGCTCCCGCCTGTCCGCCCTGACCTTCCTGAACGTTGAGACCTTAGGCATCCTGCTGCTCGGCGCCATTGCTTTCAGCATCGGGACTGCTTCCGGAATTCTGATGGCCAAATTTATGAACCTGTTTTCGAAAACCAAGATCAACCCATTGATCGGCTCCGCCGGCGTTTCCGCCGTGCCCATGGCGGCGCGGGTCAGCCAGAAGCAGGGGATTGAGGCGGATCCTGAAAACATGCTGCTGATGGTCGCCATGGGTCCAAACGTCGCCGGCTTGATCGGGTCGGCCCTGGCCGCGGGCGTATTGCTGACGTTGAAAGCGCTCCTGATATGAGGGCGCCTGCCGTCATGTTTAAATGGATGCAACAATCGCCAACACTTGTCAACAGGAGGTCCCAATGACGATTCGCGTGCTGATGATCCGAAAACTGCCGCGCCTGACCGGTGGAATAGAAGCTGAACTGCTGCCGCAACTGGTGCCCCTGCTCAATGAAGCCAGGACTCTGGCCTTCCGTCAGCCGGGATACATTTCCGGAGAAACCATGCGCAACGTCGCCGATCCGTCTGAATTCCTGGTCATCAGCACATGGCGGTCCATAGAAGAATGGCGCCGGTGGTTCGCCAATTTTGACCGGGCAACCATCGAGGGTAAAATCGATGCCATCCTGGGCGCCCCGACGGAGTACAAGGTCTATTCATACGACTGATCCGGAGGCGAGGCCTCTCTTTTTTTTCAACAGCCCGCCGACCGATATGAAAAGCGGGCCATAACGGAGTTCTTTTTTATGACAGTTTATGCCAGAAGCATCATGGTTACGGATTTTGACGTCGTCAACGAAGATGCCCCCATCCAACAAGCCATTTCTTTGATTCTAAAAGGCAAGGTTCGCAAATCCGGCCATAAATCCGTGAGCCTCATGGTCGTGGACGCCTATGGGCAATTGACGGGCGTTATCACCATGTACGATATTCTTTACCACCTCCGTCCCGATTTCCTGAATCACGGCATCGACGCCGATGTGTTGCCCTGGGCCGGCCGGCTCGATGATGCGGTCGATCTGCTGAAAACGAAAACCGTGAAGCAGGTTATGAGCTTCCATGTGGTCGCCGCGGATGAAAACGAGCACATCATGGTGATTCTGGACCGGATGGTCAAACACAAATATCGCCGGCTTCCCATCGTGAAAGAGAACAACCCGGTCGGGATTATTTACATATCCGATATTTATCAGCATATTTTTGAATAGGATGCCGTTCAGGCCCGGCCGCGGCCTCTCGGCGGGCGATCCGGTCCGTGGCGTTGGCGCCGTCCCGGCAAAAACCGCGCCCGCCACGGCCCGATCATCGCTTGGCCGCGTTGCCGATCTCCACGCCCAGGTTGAGGGCCTCCCGGTTCATCTCCAGGAAGCTTTCCGGAATTCGGTTCCGGAGGGTTTTCATGATGGAATCCGCCTTGACCAGTTCGGTCATGGCGACCACGGCGCCCAGCATGCAGATATTGAAAACAATGGGTTTGCCGATCTTCTCCATCACCGTTTCGTACATGGCCAGTTCCCGCTGGCGCGCGTCCACCTTTTTGAAAGTCTTGACGTACCGGGTGTCGGTGATGAGCAGTCCTCCGGGGCGGATGATGGGCGAAAACTTGTTGTAGGCCTGCTGGGTGAGACAGACCAGCACATTGGGCTGGTTCACCTTGGGAAAATAGATCTCGGAATCGGCGATGATCACGTCTGTTTTGGTGGCGCCGCCCCGGGCCTCGGCCCCATAAACCTGGGACTGGACCGCTGTCAATCCCTCGTGGATTGCGGCCGTCTCCGCCAGAATGATGGCGGCGGTGATCACCCCCTGGCCGCCGGACCCTGAAAATACCATTCTGCATCGTTCCATCACGACCGTCCTTTCATGGCCCGTTCAATGACCTTGTTGTATTCACTGCAGTATTCCGGCAGTTCCTTCTGGACGAAGATCCCCCGCTCGATGAGATCCGGGTTCTCCTCTTTGGCCTTGGAGCCCACGGGCGTGGTGATGTCCTTCATCCACTCCATCATATTGGACGCATCGCCGAGCTTGTTTTTTCTGCCGAAATAGGTGGGGCACTGGGTCATGATCTCCACCACGGAAAACCCGTCGTGGATGATGGCCTCCCGGATGATGTCGGCCATCTGTTTGGCGTGGTAGGTGGTGGTGCGGGCCACAAACGTCGCCCCGGCCGCCATGGCCAGTTGCACCACGTCGAAGTCGTGGTCGATGTTGGTATACGGGGCGGTGGTCGCCAGCGTGCCGTACCCCGACAGCGGCGAAAACTGACCGCCGGTCATGCCGTAAATCCGGTTGTTCATCACCAGGGCGGTCATGGCGATGTTGCGGCGGCAGGCGTGGATGAAATGGTTGCCGCCGATGGACAGCGCGTCGCCGTCGCCCATGGGGACGATGACGTTGAGTTCGGGCATGGACATCTTCAGGCCGGTGGCGAAGGCCAGCGCCCGGCCGTGGATGGTGTGGAGAGTGTGAAAATCCACATACCCTGAAATGCGGGAGGAACACCCGATGCCGGAAACCATGGCGATCTCGTTTTTGCTCATCCCCAGGGTCTGGATGGCCCGGAGCATGCTGTTCAAAACAATGCCGTGGCCGCAGCCGGGGCACCACATGTGGGGAAAAAACCGTTCTCTGAGATAATCTCGAATTGCCATCTCTTTAGATCCCCCTTCCTTGAATCACCCGGAGGAAGTTCCGAATGTCCGTGGGGGTGATGAGCACCCCGTCCACACGATTCGCCAGAAACACCTTTCCGGGGTCGTCCACCGCTGCTTTGACCTGGTCCGCGATCTGTCCTTTGTTCATTTCGACCACGGTGACGGATCGGGCGCCGCTGCACCGTTCTTTGACGACGTTATAGGGGAAGGGCCACAGGGTCTGGAGTTCCAGAAGACCGAGCCGCTCTCCCCTGGCCCGCCGGTTCTCCACCACATGCAGGGCGGACCGGGCCGCCGAACCGTAGGAGATGAGAATGCGCCGGGCATCCTCCAGGTAGTATTCCTTGTACATGGCGATCTTATGACTGTTGTTCTCGATTTTGTCCATCAGGTGCCGGAGCAGCCCCTGGACGATTTTCGGGTTGTCGGTGGGAAATCCCCACATATCGTGGAAGAGTCCGGTGACGTTGTACCGGTGGACCCCCCCGAAGTCGGACATGGGCAGTCGGCCGTCTTCCCGGGGCAGGTAGGGATGGTAATCCACGCCCCCTTTGACTGAAGTTTTGAGGCGCCCCACCAGGGGGATGGCGCCGGGTTCTGGGATAACAAGCTTTTCCCGCATGTGCCCGACGACCTCGTCGAAGAGCAGCACCACCGGAGTCCGGTAGGTTTCGGCGATGTTGAAGGCTTCCACCGTTACCCGGAAAACATCCTGATGGTTGGAGGCGGTCATGGCCACGATAGCATGGTCTCCATGGGTGCCCCAGCGGGCCTGGTTGACGTCGGCCTGGGCGACGTGGGTCGGGTTGCCGGTGGACGGCCCGCCCCGCTGGACATTAACGATGACGCAGGGGATCTCGGCCATGATGGCGAAACCCAGGGCTTCCTGCATCAACGAAAAGCCGGGACCGCTGGTGGCGGTCATGACTTTGTGGCCCGTCAGCGAGGCGCCGATGATGGCGGCCAGCGAGGCGATTTCGTCCTCCATCTGGAGGTATTTGCCCCCGATTTTCGGCAATTGAATTGACATCTGTTCAGCGATTTCAGTGGAGGGCGTGATGGGATACCCTGCGAAAAAGTCGAGCCCTGCATAGAGGGCTCCTTCCGCGCACGCCTCGTTCCCCTGAACGAATTTGACGGTATCGTTCATAGCGTTTTGCCTTACTCCGTTTCGATCTCGATGGCCAGATCCGGACATCGGAGTTCACACAGTTTACAGGCGATGCAGTCTTCGGGACGCGCTGCGATCGCCTTATCCTCTTCATCCAGTTCCAGGACGTTTTTGGGGCAGAAATGGACGCAGATGCCGCACCCCTTGCACCAGTCCCGGTTGATGTGGTGTTGTTTCAATTTCTGTTTGGCCATTCAACAGTCCTCTCAACCCGGTTAAAATGTTAAACCCCCCGTCGTTGTCGGCGGGGGGTGATTGTCATACTGATTTGTTAGCCATTTTAGCGATGAATGTCAAGGAAAAGCCCCCTGTCGGCGCCATAGCGCCGTTAAATGAAGCGTTTCATCAGTTCTTCGATGACCGCATCCGCATTTTCCGGGGTGATGCCGAGATCCTCGCAGGTCTTTTCCGCCCGGGCGCGGCGACGGGGGCTTTCCATGTCGCTGAGGCGGGTGAAGATGCCCAGACGTCGTCCCACCTGGTAGAGGATCCGATCCTCCGGAGTCATGTCCAGAAAGGACTGGAGGATCGCCAGCAGTTTGGGTTTGTCGTCGGGAAAATCGCCCTCCAGTTCCTGGAACAGGTTGAGGATGTGATCGCTCTTGAGGGTCGAGTGAATTCCCTCCAGGTTCTCGATGAACAGCTTGATCTCCTGGACGGTCTCGGCGTCGGTGCATTTCTCGAATTCCCCGGACCGGTAGGCCTCGAAAAGCTCGACCCGGTTGGGGATGGCCAGGGTCCGCATTCGGATGAAATCCGGGTCGATCCGGTTGAGGGCGTCGGCGGTCTCCAGTGCGTGTTCCCGGGAAAGCGCCCGGCCGCCCAGCCCCGGCATCACATATTCCGACAGTTCCATGCCGGCCCGTTTGACCTTTTGGCCGGCCTTGATGTGGGTTGCCTTGTCCACGCCCTTTTTGACCATCTCCAGCACCTTGTCCGATCCCGATTCGAGTCCGATGTGAATCCGGTTCAGACCGGCTTCCCGGATGGCCTCCAGGTTGTCGTCCGAGATCCGGGCGATGGTGTGGGACCGGGCGTAGGAGGTGATCCGGTGGACCCAGGGAAAGCGGTTTTTGAGGTGCTTCAGGATGTCCACCATGTCCGCCGGCTTGATGATGAGGCTGTTGGCGTCCTGGATAAAGACGGACCGGAGACCCCCGGCGTACCAGTGGAGGGCCGCGTGGAAGGCTTCGGTCTCCTCCGGAGGCACGTCCCGGGCGATGCGCTGAACCGCCTCCTGAGTGAGGCGGTCGGACGACCCGGCGGCCGTGCGGATGGCCTCCACCTGGCGATGGACCGCGTCGATGTCCTTTTTGACGTGTTCCGGCGGCCGCAGGGAAAATTTCCGGCTTTTATACACCGGGCAGAAGGCGCACCGGTTCCAGGGGCAGTTGCGGGACACGCGGATGAGCAGGCTGTCGGCCTCGCTGGGAGGCCGGATGGGGCCTTGCTCAAAGCCTTTGTAGGGGTCGGGTTGTTTGGTTTTGGATGACATTTCAGGTGGTATTTCCGTGGATTGATTCCTTTGAGTTGATATGGTCGGCTGCGTCCGACAGGTTCCTGGCGATGTGGTCCGGCATGATGTTTTTGCTTTCCAGAATCCTTTTTGCATTAATTCCGGTGCCTGTTTCCACCAATATCGTCCTTCCGCATCCGGCATTCCGGCCGCATTCGATATCCTTGGCGCTGTCGCCGATCATCCATGCGGCGGAAAGATCGATGTCGTATCGTCGGGCCGCCTCCATTATCATGCCGGGTTTGGGTTTTCGGCACCCGCACTCTTCATCGGGACGGTGCGGGCAATAGAAGATATCCGTGATTTCCCCGCCGGATTCCGTGATCGCCTTGCGCATGCGCCGGTGGATGTCGCGCAATGTTTCCTCTGAGATCATCCCCCGGCCTACGGCCGATTGATTGGTAATCACAATTACAGCAAAGCCGCCTTCGGTCAATCGCCGAATGGCGTCGAGACTGCCGGGCAGAAACCGGAATTCGCCCCAGCTTTTGATGTAGTCGGGCGAATCGGCGTTGATGACGCCGTCCCGGTCGAGGAAGACGACTTTTTCAATACCCTTCACGATTATGGGCCGCCTCGGAAAGGTTGTTGTTTTTGCCGAGCCAGAATGGCGACAACGGCTCCTCCCTATTGGATTTGATCTGTCACCCGTTTTTTCCAGTAATCGGGGCGACGCGAGCCATGGGCGATTGCAACAACCCAGATATACTCAGGCAACGGCAAGTAAAATATTTTGAAAGGAAATCGATGAAGAATACATTTATGCAGGCCAAATTTATAAAAAGGCCATCTCAACGGATCTTCAACAATACCGGACAGGGCACTGATGAGTTCTTTTTCCAGCCGAAAGCCCAACCCGCTCTGTTTTTCTTCATAAAACCCAATCGCCTCATCATACTCAATTTCCGCTTGAGGATGAAAAATCACCCGTTTCATTGGTATTTTTGACGGGTTTTCAAAAATACTTCTTCAGCGGGAATGCCGCGCACCTTTCCTTCACGGATCGCTTGAACGCGTTTTTCCAGCTCAATATCCCAAGCGGTCGTGGACGAGTTAGATGGAATCTGTTCATCAAGGCTGGATAAGAGAACTTGAGCAAGTTCAGCACGTTGCTGGACCGGTAGAGATAATGCGTCGCCCTTTATTTTTTCTAATGAACCATTCATGAGAAGAATATGTCTCTGTTTTTTTTATAATGTTTATTGCACTAAAAACCAGCCAGGCGCCTCTACTCCGCCACCAGAATCGGATCCGAAAACCCCCGCTGACGCAGGAAGGCTTCGTATTGTTCAGCCTGCTTTAAATCCCGGCACCGCCCCACCAGGACCCGGTGGAACCGGTCTCCGGAAGGGTCCACATCCGATTTGACCCGTGCGCTTTCATAGGAATCCGCCAACTGTCGCATGAGTCGTTCGGCGTTTTCCCGACTTTTAAATGCACCCACCTGGAAAGTGAAGTGGTTGTGGCGATAGGGGGTTTGACGCTGAACAGGGGCG
>JAABTD010000292.1 GCA_011390065.1 Desulfobacteraceae bacterium | reverse complement strand
ACCCCGATTATCGGCTGCCGGCCGGGCTGGGGTGCATGGTGCGGTTTCTATCGGCGGACTGACGACGGCCTGGCGATCTTGAACGTCTCATATCCACCTGACAGATTCCGGGATGTGAAACCGTGCTGCACCAGCATCCGGTGACCCACATAGCCCCGGTAGCCCACGGCGCAGTAGGGGATATAGATGGCGTCCCGGTCCAGCTCTCCCAGCCGGTCCCTCAGTTCGTCGATGGGGATATGGAGGGCCCCCTCGATCATGCCTTCCTCTTTCAGTTCCGGTTGGGTTCGCAGATCCAGTAAAACGGCGTTTTCCAGACCGGGACCCCCCACCTGATCGTGGTAAACATTGTCCACATCCCGTTTCATGAGGTTCGCCGCTACATTGCCGGCGATGTTGACCGGATCCCTGGCCGAGCCGTAGGGCGGGGCATAGGCCAGTTCGAGTTCCTCCAGATCGAAGACCGTCATGCCGCCCCGGATGGCGGTGGCGATGACGTCGATCCGTTTGTCCACGCCGGCCCGGCCGATCATCTGCGCGCCCAGCACCTTGCCGCTGCCCGGGCAAAAGATCAGTTTGACGGCGATGGACTCGGCGCCGGGATAGTAGCCGGCATGGGAACCGGAATGGGTGTAGCTGACGCGGTAGGGCAATCCGTTCTGAACCAGCCGTTTTTCGCTGCACCCCGTTGAGGCCACGGCGAGGTCGAAGACCTTGACCACCGCGGTTCCCAGGGTGCCCCGGAAGACCGACCGGCGTCCGGCAATATTGTCCGCCGCGACGCGCGCTTGTTTGTTGGCGGGACCGGCCAGCGGCGTGGCGGTGGGCAGGCCTGTAACGAAATTTCGCATTTCCGCGGCGTCGCCCACCGCAAAAATAGTCGGGTCGGAGGTGCGCATGGTCTCGTCCACCCGGATGCGGCCGTCTTCGGCGACGTCGAGGCCCGCTTCCCGGGCCAGGCGGCTTTCGGGGCGGATGCCCACCGACAGCACCACCATGTCGCAGGGGATGGTTTCGCCGTTTTTGGTGATGGTCATGATCCGGCCGTCCTCCCGGTCGAACCGATCCACGCCGTCCCCCAGACGGAGATCGACGTTCTTTTCCCGCAGATGTTCGTGGATGAACGCCGCCATTTCGATATCCATAGGCGGCATCACCTGGTCCAGCATCTCAACGATGGCGACCGAAACCCCGCGATGGACCAGGTTTTCGGCCATTTCCAGGCCGATGAAGCCGCCGCCCACCACAACGGCCGCCCTGGGCCGGTGGGCGTCCACAAACCCCTTGATCCGGTCGGTATCCGGCACGTTGCGGATGGTGAAAAATCGCTCATCGTCCATGCCGGAAAGGGGCGGACGGATTGGTTCAGCGCCGGGGGAAAGCAGAATCTGGTCATAGGTTTCCGAATAGATGTCGTCGGATTCGCGTTTCCGGATCTCCACGCGCTTCCGGGACCTATCGATGGCGGTGACTTCCGTGGCGACCCGAACATCGATGTTGTACCGCCGCCTGAAGAGTTCCGGGCTCGAAAGCAGCAGGTCGTCCCGCTCCTGGATGACGTTGCCCACGTAATAGGGCAGGCCGCAATTGGCAAAGGAGACGTGCTCGCCCCGCTCGAACATGATGATGTCCGCCGTCTCGTCGATTCTGCGCAGCCGGGCCGCGGCCGTTGCGCCGCCGGCCACGCCGCCGATGATGATCACTTTCTGTCCCACGATTCCGGTTCCTCCGTCCTGTTGGGGTTCGTTCATTGAGTTTCGCGTCATTATAGCGGGCGCATGGGGGGCTGTCAAAGCGGATGAACGAAAGGCGCCGGTGGGAATGTTGTAAAATTAAGTGTTGCCATCAAAGCGGATGCTGTATTATGAAATATCCGCCGCGTATAATGAATACAGCGGTTTTCGACGAGATATTCAAGACGACATGTTCAACCAGATGCACGATGTGAGGAGAATGATGAAAAGAAATCGGTTTTTTAATGCGACAAACGTGATCGCGACACTTCTATGCGCGGCGATGGTCTGGGCCGCCCTCATCTGCCTGCCGGGATCCGCGGCAGCCCAGATGGCGCCCCTGACCGAAGACCAGCTCCGGGAGTTCATCAAGCAGGTCATCCGGGAAGATCCCAAGCTGCTCTACGACACCATCGAAGAATATCTCCGGCAGCAACAGGCGGCAAAGCAAAAACAGGCCATGACGGAGGCCATGGAAAACCGGGTTGAGGACCGGGTCGCCGACCACAATCCCACCAAAGGTCCCGCCGACGCGGCGGTGACCATTATCGAATACACGGATTTTCAGTGCCCCTACTGCTCACGGGGCGATAAAATCGTCCACAACCTGCTCATGAAATACCGGGGCAAGGTTCGCCGGGTGTTTAAGAACAAGCCCCTGTCGGGCCACGAAGAGGCCCTGCCCGCGGCCAAGGCGGCCATGGCGGCCCACCTCCAGGGCAAGTTCTGGGAATACCACGACCGGCTGTTTCAGTTCTCCCGGGAGCTGGACGAAGAGATGTACGTGAGATTCGCCGAGGAACTGGACCTGGACCTGGATAAATTCAACAAAGACCGGGCGTCGGACAAGGTCGCCAAAATGATCGAGACGGATCTGGCCGACGCGGAAAAGCTGGACATCAGCGGCACCCCCGCTTTTATCCTCAACGGCGCTCTGGTCAGCGGGGTGCGGCCCATGGGGTTTTTCTCGGACGTGATTGAGCGGTTGTTGAAGGAATAAGGTCCCAACCGGTCGCGCGGCCATCCAGGCCGAGGTCATGAGGTAGGTGGCGGCCTCGTTGACCGCCTGCTCGTCGCAGAGCCTGGATGCGGAGCAGCCGCCGAATCCCCAGGTGGGCAGGCGATAGAGTGCCCGGCCGAGCTGTCTCCGGGTCGAGCAGGTGCTGGCAGTCCGAGCCGGCGCCGAAATAGACGTTGGACCGCTCCAGCTCCATGGCGGGTTGGCCCGGGCGGTCGAAGATCGTGATGGCGTCCGGGGCCTTTTCGATGGCCCAATCCACCAGATCGGGGGGGAGGTGGACCCGGTCTTCGTTTTCGATTCGCGCGCCGTTCTTTTCCAGCAGTTCCGGCCGGGCGGCAGACCCGGCAGCCGATCTTTTCCAGGATGGTCAATGACGCTTCGTGGATTTCTTCCATGAGCTTGTCGCTCAGATACGCCATGGGCGGGCCGTTGAACCGGCGGCATTTGTCGGTGATCATGATGCTTTCCCGATTCCCAGCACGTCGCGGCAGTAGCGGATGGACCGGCGGACGGCGTCGAGTTCCATTTTCAGGGCCATTTCCCGGTTGTCCAGGGGAATCTCCATTTCGGTTTCGATGTTGATCCGGTTCATGGTGGATGTTTCCCGGAAGATTTGGCAGGCGCCGGGGGCTGAACCCCCCGGCAAGAAAGGGAAGCCCCCTGAAGGGGGCTCGAGCGGTGAAGATGGTTTTGGAGCGGCTTGGTGGTCTCACCCCTCAATCCCATACCGCTTCATCTTCCGCCACAGCGTCGTCCGGTCCATTCCCAACGCATTGGCGGTCCGCTCCCGGTGGCCGTGGTGTTTCCGCAGGGCCTCGATGATCTTTCCTTTTTCCGCGTCGTCGTTTTCGGTCCGGCCGGCCGGGCGGTGATGCCGCCGGGCCGCCATCCGGTTGAGCACCGTGGCCGGCAGGTGGCGGGGCGCGACGACGTCCTCCTGGCAGACGATGAGGGCGTGTTCCAGAATGTTTTCCAGCTCCCGGACGTTGCCCGGATAGTCGTAGTTGAGGAGCGCTTCCAGGGTTTCTTCGGACAGACTCGGCGCCCGTTTCTCGCAGGCCGCGACCAGGCGGCGCATGATGTGGCGGATGAGCAGCGGCAGGTCGGCCGGGCGGTCCTTGAGCAGGGGCAATTCGAAGTGGAGGACGTTGAGCCGGTAAAACAGGTCTTCCCGGAACTGGCGTTTGGCCACCAGGTTGTCCAGGCCCCGGTTGGTCGCCGCGATGATCCGGATATCCACTTTGGTGATATGCCGGCTTCCCAGCGGATAAAATTCCCGGTCCTCCAGGACCCGCAACAGTTTGGCCTGGAGGGACAGGGGCAGATCGCCGATTTCGTCTAAAAAGATGGTCCCGCCGTCGGCCTCCTGGAACCGGCCCGGCTTGTCCCGGTCCGCGCCGGTGAAGGCCCCCCTGGCGTATCCGAACAATTCCGATTCCAGAAGATCCTGGGGCAGGGCCGCGCAGTTGACCTTGATCAGGGCTTTTCCGGCCCGCCGGCTGGCGGCGTGGATCGCCTTGGCCACCATGTCCTTGCCCGTGCCCGTGGCCCCTTCGATGAGCACCGTGGCGTCGCTGACCGCCACGGCTTTGACCTTTTCGAAGATCTGCTGCATGGCCGGGTCCTTGCCGATGATCTGGTGGAAAGAGAACCGTTCGCTCATGACCGCGTCCAGATGCCGGGCAAAGGTCAGGTCCTTGACCGTGGCGATGCCGCCGACAATCTCGCCGGATTCGTTCTGCAGCGCCATGTAGTCGGCCCGCACGGGGATGGTCTCGCCGTCCCGGGTGGTCATCCGGCCCTTTCGGCTGGTGCGGGACCGGCCGTCTTTCATCGATTTCCCCAGCAGATGGAGGTCGTGGATGTCGCCGCCCCCCAGGATATCGTTGTAATGCTTGCCGATGACCTCTCTCCGGTTATAGCCGGAGATCATTTCCACCGTGGTGTTGAAGAAAGTGATATGACCGCCCCGGTTGACCGTGAAGACGCCGATGTCGAGGTTGTCCAGGATGATCTTGAGGCTCCGTTCCTCGTACCGGACCCGGTCGATGAGGCCGGCGATGGGGGAATGATCCTGGAGGATGGTCAGGCAGCCGGTCATTTCCTGGTCCGGGCCGTAGAGCGGGGCCGACATCCGGGTCACCATGTGGCGGGCGCGCTTTTTGTCCGTGATTTCCACGTCGCCGTCCACCGAGGCCAGGTTCGCCTTGCCTTCAAAAGGGCATTTGGCATAGCAGGGAATGCCCCGGAACACCTCGTGGCAGTCGCGGCCGATCACCGCTGATTCTTTCACCCCCAGCAGGGCCTGGGCGGCCCGGTTGAACGAGGTGATCCGGCGATGCCGGTCGATGGTGAACGCCCCGATGTCGAGCCGGTCCATCAGCCCCACCCACTCCTCGCATCGGAGCTTGTTGCCGGTT
>JAABTD010000090.1 GCA_011390065.1 Desulfobacteraceae bacterium | reverse complement strand
GGCGTCTTTGCCGCCCACGACCCGTTCCACCGATTCCGGGGTCTTCACGTCCGGTCCGCCGGAATAATCGAACCACGGGATATACACCACGTTAAAATAATGAAGGCCGAACGCAACGGCAACGATGAAGATGATGCTGGTGATAATCTTGCCCAATGAAATCCTCCTTTTTTTGACTTTCGGATTGAAATTGAGGTAAAAATAAGACGGCGTCGCTGATCGTTCAAGGTCTGCCGCCCCGAACGACGAAAACAAAGGAGTCCAATATGATGAGAGCCGCCCACGCAACCGGCCTGGTTTTTTTTCCGGCCTTCGACTGGGCCATCAGTCCGACCCATCCCGAGCGGGAGGAACGGCTGCTCTACACCCAGGATCAGGTGTTCGAGGAAGGGCTTCTCGATATCGACGGCATCACCGAACTCAAACCCGATATGGTGCGCGCCCAGGACATCCAGCGGATCCATTTCTGCGTGCCCGATGTCTGGGAAGCGGCCACCGAATCCCATTTTATCAGCGCCGGCGGCGCCAAAACCATCGGAATGGCCCTGATGGAAAAACGCATCCAACGGGGATTTGCGCTGGTGCGGCCGCCGGGCCACCACGCCATGCGCGTGGTCCACGGCGCCCGCGGCTTCTGCAACATCAACATCGAGGCGGTCATGATCGAATTTCTGCGGGCCGCCTACGGCGTCGATCGGGTCGCCATCGTGGACACCGACTGTCACCACGGCGACGGCACCCAGGACATCTACTGGCATGACCCGGACACCCTGTTCATCTCCCTGCACCAGGACGGTCGCACCCTGTACCCCGGCTCCGGCTTCATGAACGAATTCGGCGGTCCTTCCGCCGCCGGAACCACCATCAACATCCCGCTCCCCCCGAACACCTCCGAGGAAGGATTTCTGTACACCGCTGAGAACATCGTCCTGCCGATCCTCGAAGAATTCAAACCGGATCTGATCATCAATTCCGCCGGCCAGGACAATCACTATTCCGATCCCATCACCAACATGAACTTTTCCGCCCAGGGATACGCCAAACTCACCACCCTGCTGAAGCCGGACATCGCCGTGCTGGAAGGGGGATACGCCATCGAAGGCGCCCTGCCTTATGTCAACGTGGGCATCATCATGGCCATGGCCGGCCTCGACTACAGCGGCGTGGTGGAACCCGATTACGATCCGGCCCGGATCCGCCAGAGCCGCGACATCACCCGCTACATCGAAAAGACCGGGGAAAAAATCCTGCTGGCCTGGCAGCGCCGGGAAGAGGTCCGGGAACAACTCCGGAAGGGAAAAACCTTCGGGGAGCGGGAGCGGTCCATCTTCTATGACACCGACGGCATTATGGAACAGCAGAAGGAAATGATCCGCATCTGTCCGGACTGCAGCGGGGTTATCTGCATCGATTCTTCATCGGATCGGGGCAACCGCATCCTGGCGGTTCACATCCCGCGGAAAGCCTGCGCCGCATGCCGGGACCAGGGGCAACACTGGTACGATGCCGCCGATGCGGCCCGCTACGGATTCGCCTATCTGCAGCATCGCCCCGAGGACCGGTATCTCAGCAAAAAACTGTGACCGGACCCTTTTCCCCGGCCCACCAACCGGCGCCGCCCCTTCTTCATTTCCGGGCGACCATTCTGACGGCCATCCGGGCGTTTTTTTCGACCAGAGGCTATCTGGAGGTCGAAACCCCGATCCGGATTCCCGCCCCCGCCCCTGAAGCATGCATCGACGCCATCCCGTCTGAAGAATGGTTCCTTCAGACCTCGCCGGAGCTGTGCATGAAGCGGCTGCTGGCCGCCGGGTTTGCGCGAATTTTCCAGATCTGCAAATGCTTCCGGCGGGAAGAACGGGGACGCCGGCACCTGACCGAATTCACCATGCTGGAGTGGTATGCGGCGGGCAGCGACTATTTTGATATGATGGATGAGACCGCCTCGCTGATCCGATCCGTGGCCGAAACAGCGGGGGCGCGAGGCCGCTTGTCCTACCAGGGTCATGTCGTCGATCTGGCAGGTCCCTGGGATCGGATGACCGTGGCGGAAGCCTTCGCCCGGTATGGCGCCCTTTCCCTGGAACGGTCCCTTGAAGTGGATCGGTTCGACGAGGTGATCGCCCTGGAGATCGAACCCCGCCTGGGGTTCAGGCGTCCCCTGTTCCTCTACGATTACCCCGCAGCTTCGGGGGCCCTGGCCCGGTTAAAAGGAGATGACCCCACAGTGGCCGAAAGGTTTGAACTCTATATCGCGGGAATGGAACTCTGCAACGCCTTTACCGAACTGACCGATCCGGCGGCGCAACGGATCCGGTTCGAGAAAGAGGAAGCCCTTCGCCGCAGGGCCGGGCGCACCCCGTATCCAAGTCCGGAGCCTTTCCTGGAAGCCCTGCCCCATATGCCCGGGTCCGGCGGCAATGCCCTGGGCGTCGACCGCCTGATCATGCTCCTGGCGGATGCCGACGCCATCGACCGGGTGGTCGCTTTTACCCCGGAATCGCTATAACCCCGCTTCCCCCTTTTTCCTGGAGAACCGAAAGGGCGCATGGTGCTGACGACGCGGTTTTCGCGCCCCTTTTGCCCGCTGCCAGTCCTGGAATTTTGTCATGTAAATTCCGAGGGTCGCCATGGGATCAAGGGAGAGGCATCGGGCATAGCTTTTGACGAATCCTTTGATATAGACTTCGGGGGGCAATTCAGAAAAGTTTTCGTTCTCGAGATTTTCCAGCGTTGGAATGCGGATTTTGGTTTCCTGATAGATTTGCTCCAGCGATACATTCAACTTCTCGCGGATCTCCCGGAGGGTCTGGCCGCTGAAATCGACGATCTCCTTCGCCGACCCTTCCGCGGCTGCCGGCTCCTGGGAAACCGGATCGGTTTCAGCCTCCGGAGTCCCTCTATCCTCCTCCTCCGGAACGGCAGGACGCCATTCCTGAGAGACGGCCTCTTCCTCTTCAGGATCATTTTGAGGGGGTGCAAACAGCGCCGACTTTTCAAAGAGCCGCTGGAGGCTCCGGTATGCCGCCTCAATCTGTCCGATCATGTCTTGACGGCGCTTTTTTTCGATCGCGTCTTTCACCGGCGAAGACATGAAAACCAGATCCGGCGAATAAGCCTCCTTCAGTCTCAGATAGGCGTCCGTCGCCTCCTCCGGCGACGCATCGACGGAAATCTCCAGGGTTTTAAAATCCTTGTGATAGGCTTCCCGGTCGATGCCCCCATCCTCATCATCCGATTGGGCCTGGTCGGCGTCGTTTTCTTCCTTTTTATAAAACACGGTCACACTCCCACCTAAAAATAATGTTAATTCAGCAGCGCATCAGAGGATTCGTGGTTCTATATAATGTGTTCATGCCATAAAATTCAAGAAAATAATGTTCCGATGACCGTGAAACCGTCGGCATGGCGACAAAAATCAGGTCAGGGATACGGATCGAACAAAATCCTGTTGACAGTCCTTTCCGCATTTGCTACAAGGTCTTTTGTTGACAAGGGGCTGTAGCTCAGCTGGGAGAGCGCATGACTGGCAGTCATGAGGTCAGGGGTTCGATCCCCCTCAGCTCCACCACCCAAACGTTAAAAGGTTAGCCCTCCCAGGCTGACCTTTTTTTATGGCTTTCCTTTTTCCAGGGTCTGCGGCAGGATTCCAGCCCCGGACCCATCCCTGCGGAGGTGCGCCCATGGCCCAGGACTGTCTTTTCTGCAACATCGCCCACGGCAAGACGGATACCGAATTTCTTTACGAAGACGACAACCTTGTGGCCTTCCGGGACATCAAGCCCCATGCTCCGGTTCACGTTCTGCTGGTCCCGAAACGCCATATCCGGAGCGTCAACGACCTGACGGACGACGACCGGCCCATCCTGGCGGAACTCTTCATGGCCGCCAGAGAGATGGCCCAAAAAGAGGGCGTCAGCGAATCAGGCTATAAACTCCTGTTCAATGTCGAAAAAGGGGGCGGGCAGGTGATCTTTCATCTCCACCTCCACCTGCTGGGCGGCTGGAAGCGATAGCCATGGCCGCTCCCGCGCCGACATCTTCGAGAAGACCTGTCGGCGGCATCTGCCCGACAGCCTGAAGCAGGACAGCGCGCTGGTTTAGCGGCGTCACCGGTACAGGGCTTCGATCTTTTCTTTGTACCGTTCCATGATGACATTCTTTTTGAGCTTCATGGTGGGGGTCATCATGGCGTTGTCGATGGTGAACTCAGGGACGATCACCACCTTTTTAATGGTTTCAAACGATGGGAAGGCCTGATTCTTCTCGGCGACCTCCGATTCGATCAGGGCCTGGATCCGCTCGTTGCCGATGAGGTCGTCGACAGCGCCGAACGGGATCCCCTCGGTTCGGGCGTAATCGGCGACCGCATCCGGGTCCAGGGCCACCACCGCGCTGAGAAACTTCCGGCCATCGCCGACAACGCACACCTGATGGATGTATTTGGAAGTGGCGATCACGCCTTCGATGGCGGCCGGGGCGATATTTTTACCGCCCGCCGTGATGATCAGCTCTTTTTTCCGGCCGGTGATCCGCAGAAAATTCTCCGCATCGATCTCTCCCAGATCGCCGGTCCGGAGCCATCCGTCCTCTGTGAAGGTCGCCGCCGTCTCCTCCGGCATCTTGTAATAGCCGGGCATGACGTTGCGGCCCCGGAACTGGATTTCGCCATCCCCGGCAATGCGCTGCTCGATGCCGGGACCCGGCGGTCCCACCCAGCCGAACCGGTAGTTGTCGGGTCGATTGAGATTGGAAAACGAGGTGTTTTCGGTCATGCCGAGCCCCTCCAGGACGAGGATGCCGGCGGCATGGAAAAACCGGGCGATATCGGGATTGAGCGGCGCGGCGCCGCTGATGCACCACCGAAGCCGCCCCCCCAGGGCCGCCTGGAGTTTGCGGAAGACGAGCCGGTCGGCCAGGGCGTATTGCATCCGAAGGAAGGTCGGAACCGGTCGGCCCGCCAGCTTTAAATCACTGACCCGACGCCCGACCTCGCCCGCCCACCGGAAAATCGCCAGGGCGGCGCCGCCTTTGGCCTCGGCGCCGCTCCAGGCCTTGGCATGAACCTTTTCAAAGATCCGGGGCACGCTGATGAACCAGTGGGGCTCGGCCGCCCTGAAATCCTCGATGAGGGTGTCCATGCTGCGATTGAAGAGGGTGACGTTGCCCGTCAGCGCAGCGGTGTAGACGGCGGTTCTGGCAAAGACATGGGCCAGGGGCAGGAACAGAAAAGTGGCTTCGCCGGGCCGGAAGTCGCCGCACCCCCGGCAGGACTGGGCCGTAAAGGTGATGTTGTCATGGGTCAGGATCACCCCCTTGGGCACGCCGGTGGTGCCGGAGGTATAGATGATGCCCGCCGGATCATGGGGGGAAACCGCAAAAACCCGTTCCCGGAAATCGGCGTCGGGAACCGCTTCCCCGAGCCGCAGAAACGCTTCGAAAGACAGGACCCAGTCGTCTTCCGGCGGGGTTCCTTTGAGGAGGATCACCTTCCGGACCCGGGGGATCTCCTCCCGGATGGTCTTGAGTTTTTCATACTGGGCCGCGTCCTCGGCAAACGCCAGGACGCTGTCGCTGTGGTCGATGATGTACCGGCAGTCCTTGGCCAGGGTGGACTGATAGATTCCCACCGTGCAGGCGCCGATGCTGTTGATGCCGAAATCGGTCAACACCCACCGGTAGCAGGTATAGCTGAGGATGACGACCTTGTCTTCTTTTCCGACCCCCAGCGCCATGAGGCTTTTGGCCACATGGGCGACCTGTCGGTCGAATTCCGCCCAGTCAACGGATGTTGTTGCTCCATCGCCGGAAAACCACCCATATGCAGGGGCGTCGGGAGAACGCTCAACGGTTTCCGCGAGCATCTCATGAATGTTCTGATAATCTTTGAATGCCATACGCCGCTCCTTTTTCTTTTCAGTCGCTCCGATCCGCTGTCGAGTCTGCCCTCTTGTACATGAGATCCTTGTTGCTGGCAATCTGAAAAACTGCTATAAATTAACGTCTTGTGCACCCGACATATCATAAGAAAGCCCCCATGATCCAAAACGCAGCCCAAAACGCTCGAAACGACTCGCCGATTCTGGTCGTAGAAGACAACCCCTTCAATCGTGAGCTGCTGAAGACGGCGCTGATCCGTTTGGGGTTCCGGGTCGCCGAAGCCAAAAACGGCCAGGAAGCCCTGGAACAGATCAGCGGCCGCTCCTTCCGCCTCATCTTCATGGACCTGCTCATGCCGGGAATGGACGGATTCGAGACCATCCGGCGCATCCGCCGCATGGGGATTCAAACCCCCATCATTATCGCCTCGTCCATGGATGACAGAGAAGACCGCCGGCAATGTCTGGAAGCCGGCGGCAACGATTTCCTTCCCAAACCCATCGACCTGAAGGCGGTCGAAGATCTGGTCCGCAAATACGCGTCGGGCGACCCGGCGCCGGACGCGGCCGCATCCCCGGCCGAAACCGATCCCAAGCGCTTTTCCGGCTTTTCAGCGCTTCTGGTGGAAGAGAACCCGGCCCTGGCCGACCGGCGCATCCGGTTTCTGAAACAACACCGCTTCGAAGTGGTTCGGGTTCCAAGCGGCGACAAGGCGCTGACATTTCTTGAAAATCGGCGGCATCGATTCGAAATCATCGTCAGCAACCTCTTTGCCCCGGGCATCGACGGGCTGGGGATACTAGCCCGGGTCAAACGGAACCGGCCCGAACTTCTGGTCTTTATCTATGCCCCGGAATACGATAAAGACACCTTCCAGCTGGCGGTCCAACTGGGCGCCGACGGCATTGTCGCCGACGCCGATTTCGAAACATCGATCCTCCCGGCCGTCGAATCGGCGGTGCTCCACGCCGGGCAAAAAGGCTCCCGGGTCCAGACCGCCGCCACCGCCCATCAGGTCCGCCAGGCCCAGGCCAATCTTGTCCGCTACGGCTGCGGGGCCGCCTGCGACGCCATCGACATCGCCTATTCCCCGCTGACCGACGCCGGCGGCGACCTGGCCTGCTGCCGGCGCTTCAACCTGGCCAACCGGTGCGGGGTGTTCCTGGGGGACGTGTCCGGCCACAATGTAATGAGTTCCTATCTCAGCGCCTTTTATATGGGGGTGCTCACGGCCAACTGGAACCGGGCCCAGAAGCCCCATGAGCTGTTGAAGACCATCAACCACGAGCTGAATGCGTCGGATTATCGGGAATACCACCTGTGCGCCACGGCCCTTCTCTGGGACCGGAACCGGCAGCGGGTGGAAATCGGCATGGCCGGCAATCCCGGCGGAATTCTGGTGCGCCAGACCCATAAAGGGGGCCTGGAGGTCCGGGAATTGACCGGGGGCGGCATGTGCCTGGGGCTTTTGCCCCAGGACGATCTTTTCCATTGCGAAGGGTTCCGGCTCGCGCCGGGAACGCACCTTTTTCTGTTCACCGACGGTCTCCGGAAAACGGACATTCTGGGGGCTCTGTCTTCGGGACAGATATCCCTTAACCGGGAATCGATCCATGGGTTGGGTCAGAAAATCGTCGACCGGGTCCTGGCCCGGAACGGCCAGACCGATGATATCCTTTTGATCACGCTCCGATCTCCGCTTCGCCCCCTGGAAATGGGACGCCATCGGGCCTTTTCTTCAGGATACGCCGGCGTGGACGAGGCCTGCAAATGGGCGGAAGCCATCATCACCCCGGAAACCCTGCCCCCCGGCAAGGATCCCGAATTCGTGATGCTGGCCCTCCGGGAGGCGCTGATCAACGCGGTTCAGCACGGAAACCGCCAGTCGCCGTCGGCCTATGTCGATATTTCCATCTTCCAGAGGCCGGAACAGCTTCGCATCGACGTATCCGACGAAGGTCCCGGCTTCGATCCGCCCCAACCGCCCCGAGGTCTAGACGCCGTGGATGTGCTGCAATCCCGGGGCCGGGGAGTGGCGGCCATGCAGTCCATTGCAGATGAAATCACCGTCGTCGGGGGGACGGTGTCGCTCATTTTCGATAGCCGCGGCGATCCCCTGCCGCAACCGTTTGGAGAAAATCAATGAAATCCAGAGTGGAAACCGATACCCTGCTTCTGACGCCGGAAACCGATCTCGTGGCCAGCCGCATTGAATCCCTGCGGACCTTCTTCGCAGAAGAACTCCAGCGCCATCCGGAAGTGATCCGGGTGGTGCTGGAGGTCCACGGGGTGGAGACCGTCGACTCCCTGGGGGTCAACCTCATCGTGGGCCTCTACCGGGAAGCCGCGGCCGCATCCAGAACCATGGAGATCACGGGCGCCAACGAGAAGTTCATGAAGGTGGCCAGCTTTTTCCGTCTGCCGGCCATTTTTACCATTCACCAAGAAAAGGACAGGCCGTGACGGATTTCGACGAACTCCTGCCCGCTTTTGTCGAGGAATCCCAGCAACATCTCCAGGTCATCGAACCGGATCTGTTGACCCTGGAAAGCAGCGGGGAGAACGTGGATCCGGAAATGGTGAACCGAATCTTCCGGTCCATCCACAGCATCAAGGGAGCGTCGGGGTTTTTCGGTTTCCAGAACATCGGCCGGCTCAGCCACGTGATGGAAAATGCGCTTTCGCTTTTGCGCGACGGCAGCATCCCACTGACCCTCCCGTTCGTCGATGCCCTGCTCTTGGGGGTGGATGCGCTGAAGAGCATGCTGGAAGACATCGCCGGCAGCGAGCACTTCGACATTGAAACCGAACTTTCCGCCCTGCAGGAGTTGGTCGACCAGGATGCCGATGCCCGCAAAACCGTCACTTTATCCAAAAAACCCGTCGATATCGAAACCGTCGAAACGGTGCCGGCTCAGTTCCAGGTTCCCCAGAGCACCATCAGACGACTGGTGGAAACCGGCCAGAACCTGTATGCGGTGAAGATCTACCTCGATCATGACCTCCGGAAACAGGGACGCACCCCCTATGACTTCATTAACGCCATGGAAACCAACGGCGAGTTCATCGACTCTTTTCTCGATGTGGAAAGCGTCGCCGGACTGACCGACTGCCTCGACAACGAACTGGCCTTTGATTTCCTTTTCGCCTCGAACCTGCTTCCCGGCACGGCGCCCTATGCCCTTGATCTGCCCAAGGACCGGGTGACGAGCATCGATTTGAAGGCGGTCCGGAAAAAAGAGGCGGCGCAACACAGGGGGGACAGCGCGCCAAAGGGACATACGGACACGGCGGGGCGGACCGGGGGGCGTCAGCCGGTGCAGGCCGAGGAGAAGATCCGGGTCGGGGTCGGCTTTCTCAACGAGCTGGTCAATCTGGCCGGCGAGCTGGTGCTGGGCCGCAACCAGTTGCTCCAGGCGACCCTGCCCCTGATCAAGTCCACCCCCGGACTCAATCCCGTCCTCCAGCACATCAGCCGGATCACCACCGAGATGCAGGAGAAGATCATGCAGCTGCGGATGCAGCCGCTGGCAATGGTCTTCGACAAATTCCAGCGCGTGGTCCGGGATCTGGCCAGAAAACACGACAAAGAGATCCGGCTGGTCACGTCCGGCGGGGATGTGGAACTGGACAAAACCATCATCGAACATCTTTCCGATCCCCTGACCCATCTGGTGCGAAACGCCGTCGACCACGCCATCGAATCGCCCCGGGAACGGGAAAAGGCGGGCAAGCCGCGATACGGAACCATCACCCTCGCTGCGTTTCACCAGGGCGGCCAGGTCCATATGACCATCGCGGACGACGGCCGGGGCATCGATCCCGATTTCGTGGTGGAAAAAGCGCTGGAAAAAGGGATCGTCGACCGGGAGACGGCCGCGGGCATGGGACCCAAGGACCGGATTCGTCTCATCTTCCGACCCGGGTTTTCCACGGCCGACAAGATCTCCGATCTCAGCGGCCGGGGCGTGGGCATGGACGTGGTCCTGACCAATATCGAAGGCATGGGCGGAACCGCCGACATCGAATCCACCGCCGGGCAGGGCGCCGTCATCTCCCTGGTCCTGCCCCTGACCCTGGCCATCGTGTCGGGACTGATGATCGAGTCGGGCAACCAGTTTTTCATCGTTCCCGAGGTCGACATCGACGAACTGGTCCGGGTCAAACCCGATGAGATCCGACAGCGGATCGACGCGGTCCGGAACGCTTATGTGCTCCGGCTCCGGGATGCGCTTCTGCCCCTGGTGGATCTCAACCGGCTGCTGAAACTGACCGCCGGGGACGCCGGGCCGGATCTTATCCGCCGGGACCGCCCTTTGCGGATACTGGTGATCCGACACGCCGATTTCCGGTTCGGCCTGGTGGTGGACCGGATCATCAACACCGAAGAAATCGTGGTCAAGCCGCTGCCCAGGTACCTCAAGCGAATGGCTTGTTTCTCGGGCGTCTCCATACTGGGCAACGGCCGGGTTTCCCTGATCCTGGACGTGGCCGGCATCATCAAAAAAGCGGCCATCCGGCGACCTGAAAAAACCGAAGACGAAGCGGCTCGCGACAGGAACCGGGAGGAGGAAACGTCGGCGGCCGAGATCCAAACCCTGCTCGTCTTCGACAACAACACCCCGGAACGCTTCGCCCTGCCCCTGGAACTCATCAGCCGGATCGAAAAGGTTGCCGCCGCCCGCATCGAACGGATCAACGACACCCCCTTTCTCCAGTACCAGGGAAAAAAGCTGCGGCTGGTCTTTCTGGAAGATCACCTTCCGGTGACCCGGCCCGAGCGATCCCCCGACGACATCATCGGCCTCATCGTCCCCAAAGGGGTCGCCCACCCCATGGGCATCGTTTTCAACGAGGTCGTCAACACGGCCGCGACGGCGGTGGCGCTGGACACCGACAGCATCATGGCCCCGGGTCTGTTCGGTTCCACGGTGATCGAAGACCGGATCACGCTTCTGCCGGACATGTATCGCCTTTTCGAAATGGCCGCCCCTGAATGGGGTCACACCCGGAAAGCGCCCGGCGGCGAGTCCGGCAGCCCGCTCCGGGTGCTGCTGGCCGAAGACACGCCCTTCTTCCGGATGGTTGAAAAAGACTACCTGACGTCGGCCGGATACGAAGTGCTGATTGCGGAAAACGGCCGGCAGGCCCTTCAGATCCTGGAAGAAGAACCGGTGGATGCGGTGATTCTCGATATCGTCATGCCCAAAATGACCGGCTGGGAGGTCGTCGCGGCCATTCGATCCGATCCCCGGCTCAAAGCGTTGCCGGTGATGGCGGTGACCTCCATGGGACATGAAGGGGACCGGTCGGTGATTGAAAAAGGATACGACGCCGGATTCGACGAGTGGGAGCTGAAACTGGACAAGACCCGGCTCCTGGAAAAACTGGCCGGCATGCTGACATCCGCTAACGCTGCCGGCGCTGCCGGCGACAAAGGAGGCCGGTCATGACGCGACAGATCGCCGTTTTTCACCTGGGCGACACCCTGCTGGGCATCGACATCCTTCTGGTCAAGGAGATCAACCGGCAGATCAACAACCAAAGCGTCAGTCCCATCCCGGACGCCCCGCCGCAACTCCGGGGGCTCATGAACCTTCGGGGCCGGGTGGTGACGGTCATCGACCTCAATGTCTGTCTCAACCGCCCCCCCACCGCCGACATCGGGTCCGCCCGGCTTCTGATCCTCAAAAACCAGTCGGAAATCATGGGGTTTATGGCCAAAGGCCAACTGGCGGACAGCGCCGTGGGCGACGACATCGTGGGGTTTGTCATCGACCGGATGGACGATGTGGCCGCCGTGGCGGACGACGACATCCTGCCCCCGCCGCCCCATCTCGTCGATGTCAAAGAAAATCTCATCCAGGGGGTGATCAAGCGGGACAACCGGTTGATCGTTCTGTTGGACGTGCCGGCGGCGCTGGCGGCGGTGATGGGGGCGTGGGAAGCGGCTGAATCATTAAACAACGGAGAAAGACCATGATCAAAGCGTTCATGAACCTGAAAGTCGGCATGAAAATCGGCATCACCTTCGCCCTGGTGCTGGGCCTCGGCGTGATCGTGGGCGCCATTGCCCTGGTGGACATCCGGGAGGTGCAGGAGCATTCCAGAAAACTGTCCGAAGAATACGCTCCGGAAGTGGCGGAATCGAGCCATCTGGATCATCACAGCCTCCTGACCATGTACAACATGCGGGGATACGCCCTGAGCGGGGACGAAACCTTTCTGACCCGGGGCCGGGATTATCTGGTTATGGTCCGGGAGGATTTGGAAAGCGCCCGGGCCCTGTCCCGGCAGTTTGAAGATCTGGTGCAGCTCCGGGACAGCATCGGCGATGCCGCAACGTCCGTGGACGCCTATGAAGGGCTCGTGGATCAGACGGTCTCTTACAACCGCGCCATCTCAGAAAACCGGGACGCCCTGGACGCCGCTGCCGAGCGCTATGTGAACAACACCCGAGAGTTCATTGAACGGCAGGCCGGTATGCTGGCCGGGGATATCCGGGCGGGCGCCTTCAGCGAAAACCTCCTGGGGCGCCTCGAACGGCTCCGTCTTCTCCAGCGGATCATGGACGCCGGCAACGCCATCCGCGTCGCCAACTTCAAGGCCCAAACAAAAGGGCGCCGCGAGGCGATCGGGGAGACCCTCAAAAACTTCGACGCCGTCCACGAGATGCTGGAAAACCTGCGGGCCGTCACCACTGACGGAGAGGATCTGCGACGCATCGATTCGGTGTCCGCAGCGGCCCGGGATTATCGCGCCGCCATGGAAAGCCTCCTCGGCAACTGGCAGACCCTCGACGCCCTCAACCAGGAGCGGGACGAGGTGGCCAAGGGGCTCCTCGACATCGCCCAGAAGATCTTCACCACCGGCATGGATCGGATGGTCGCGGTGGCGTCGGAGACCAACGCGCTGCTTTCCGGAACCGTAACGGTGACGCTCATCGGATTTGTGATCGGGATCATCGCGGCCGTGACCCTGGTCCTCTTTCTCACCCGGCTGATCACCGGTCCCATCCGAAAGGTAACGGCCTTTACCCAGCGGTTCGGCAACGGAGATCTGACCGCCACGGCGGCGGTCGACACCCGGGACGAAATCGGACAGATGGCATCGGATCTCAACCGATCCGTGGGCAATCTGCGGACCCTGATGCAGGAACTGGCCGACGGCGCCAACACGCTTTCCAGCGCCTCCGAGGAACTCTCCTCGGTCTCCAGCCAGATGGCGGCCTCGGCCGAGGAGATGAACGCCCAGTCCGACACGGTGGCGGCCGCTTCCGAAGAGGTCAGCGCCAGCGTGGGGACTGTGGCTTCGGCAGCCGAAGAGGCCAGCGCGTCGGTGTCGAGCATCGCCGCCATGACCGAAGAAATGTCCGCCACTTTCGGGAATGTGGCCGGCGCCGGCCGGAAGACCGCCGACAACGTGACCGCCATGGCCCGGTCCAGCGAAGACATCTCGGCCCAGGTCAACAGCGTGGCGTCGGCCGCCGAAGAAATGACCGCGTCGCTGAACGAGGTGGCCAAGAATACCGTTCAGGCCAGCCGGATCTCCCAGAACGCCAAAGCCCGCACCGAAGACATCAACAGCCGGATCGACGCCCTGGTTGCGGCCTCCAAGCAGATCGGCAAGGTGGTGGGGGTCATCAAGGACATCGCGGACCAGACCAATATGCTGGCCTTGAACGCCGCCATCGAAGCGGCCGGCGCCGGGGACGCCGGCAAGGGGTTCGCCGTGGTGGCCGGCGAGGTCAAGGAACTGGCCCGTCAGTCGGCCGACGCCACCGATGAAATCGCCGACCAGATCGACCGGATTCAGCGGTCCACCGACGACGCGGTGACCGCCATCGAAGAGATCAACAAGATCATCGGCGAAATCGCCGGCATCAACGAAATGATCGCCTCCTCCTCGGAAGAACAGACCGCCACGGCATCGGAAATTTCCAAATCGGTCGCCGGCGCCGCCGTCACTGTGAAAGAAGTGTCTGAAAACGCAGGAGAATCGGCCGATCTGGTGGGGGAAATCGCCCGATCCATCGACGACGCCTCTCAGACGGCTGCCGAAGTGGCCCGAAACATCGACGAACTCCTCAACGGGGTTAAAGAGGTCGCCCGTTCTTCGGACGAAGCGGCCCGGGGGGTCAACGACATCTCCAAAAACATCCAGAGCATCAACCAGGCATCCCGACAGACCGCCGCCGGGGCGGCCCAGACCGACCAATCCTCCAGAGACCTGGCTGAAATGGCCTCCACTCTTTCTCAGTTGGTGGGACGGTTTACGTTGTAGGGAAGAGACGAGCCCATGGAAAAAGACCTTAAAATCCTGGTAGTGGACGACACGGTGACGGATCGCCAGATTCTGGCCCGGGTCATCGCGGACATCGACCGGGCCGAGTTGGCGGGGGTCGCCGCCAACGGAAACCTTGCCCTGTCCAAGATCGAGATCAAGCAGCCCGACCTGGTGCTGCTGGACGTCCACATGCCCGACATGGATGGGATAGAGACCCTCAAACAGATCAAACAGCGCCATCCGGACATCGATGTGGTCATGATCAGCGGGATGGACCGGGAGACCGCCCAGTTCACGGTCAAGGCCCTGGAATCGGGCGCCCTGGATTTCATCTCCAAGCCCCGGGGACCGTCGGCCGCCGACAACGCGGCCGAACTGCGCCAGGCGCTGGGTCGTCTCATCTCCATGGTCCGGACCCGCAAATACTCCCGTCAGGTCAGAGGCATCGCCGGCGGCCGGACTGTTGCGGCCCCCTTGTCCCGCAGCAGCGGCGCACTGCGCCCCATCGTCGTTCCGCCGTTGCAGCCGGCGGCCGGGGCGGAAAAAAAATCGCCCATCGGGAAACGGACCGACCGCCGGGTCGAGCGCATCGATCTGGTGGCCGTCGGGGTCTCCACAGGCGGGCCCAACGCCCTCCAGGAGGTCGTTCCCCAACTGCAGAAGGATTTCCCCCTGCCCATCCTGGTGGTGCAGCACATGCCCCCCATATTCACCGCTTCCCTGGCGGCCCGGCTGGACGCCATCTCGGCGATCCGGGTGGTGGAGGGCAGCGACGGAGAGCCCATCAACCGGGGAACGCTGTACATCGCCCCGGGCGGCCGCCATATGGTGGTCCGGAAAAACGCCGGCCGCCACCCGGTTCTGGCGTTGACCGATGCGCCGCCCGTCAACAGCTGCCGTCCGTCGGTGGATGTTCTGCTCCGGTCCCTGGCCATGATCTACGGCGGCCATGTGTTGGCGGTGATCCTCACCGGCATGGGGAGCGACGGGCTGGCGGGGGTGACCGCCATCCGGCGCAAGGGAGGGTGCGCCCTTGTCCAGGATGAGAAGAGCAGCGTGATCTGGGGGATGCCCGGGGCCGTGGCGGAAGCGGATCAGGCCGACGAGATCGCGCCCCTGTCCCGTATGGCGGCCCGGATATCCGAGATCGTGGACAGAGGGTATATCTGATGCTGAAAATCAATGCACCCGAATATGTTCTCATGACCCGATACATCGAGGCCCACTGCGGCATTCACCTGGAAAAAGACAAGGAATACCTCATCGAGTCGCGTCTGTCCGACCTGGCGGCGGAAACCGGCTGCAGATCCTTCCAGGAGTTCCACTTCAAGGCCCGCACCGACGCTACGGGTCGTCTGCGGGACCGGATCATCGACGCCATGACCACCAATGAGACCTCCTGGTTCCGGGATCAAAGCGTCTGGGAATACCTGGAGGCGACGGCCGTGCCCGCCCTGCTGGAACAGGCCGGACGGACCGGCGCGGTGCGGATCTGGTCGGCGGCCGCCGCTACGGGCCAGGAGGCCTACTCCCTGATGATGATGCTGGACGAAGGCGCCCGCCGCCGGGGCGCCCCGTGGCTGCTGGACAACATCGAGATCCTGGCCACCGATATCTCCACCACCGCCCTGGCCGCGGCCATGGCCGGCCGATACGACGCCATCGCCATCAACCGGGGGCTTCCCGAGGAAAAACGACGGAAATATTTCACCAGACAAGAGCAGTCGTGGGTCTTTGACGAACGGCTGCGGAACCGGGTCCGGTTCAAGAAATTCAATCTCCAGGACCCTTTCATCTTTCCCTTCAGCTTCGACCTGATCCTTTGCCGGTACGTCTCCATCTATTTTTCGGAATCGTTCAAACGCGCCATGTTCGCCAAACTGGCCGCGGTGCTCAAGCCGGACGGGGTCCTCCTCCTGGGCGCCACGGAGTCCCTCCGGGAATTTTCAGACGATTTCGCGATCACCTATTACAAAAACGCGGTCATCAACACCAAAAAAATCCGGGGCCTGAAGGACCCCGGCCACGGCACTGCCAAAGAAATGGGGTATGGATATGGATAATGAACGCGAAAAAATCGATTTTGACATGCTGTTCGTCGGCGGAGGACCCGCCTGTCTGGCCGGCGCCATCCGAATGATGCAGGGGGCGGCTGAAAAAGGGCTGGAACTGGAGGTCGCCCTTATCGAAAAAGGGGCGGAAATCGGCGCCCACGCCCTGAGCGGGGCGATTCTCAACCCCCGGGCGCTCCAGGAGTTGATGCCGGATTACCGGGACAAGGGGTGCCCCATCGAAACCACCGTCCGGGGGGACGGGTTTCATGTTCTCACGCGCCATAAAAGCTATCGCATGCCCATGACGCCCCGGCACATGCACAACGCCGGCTTCCACGTGGTCAGTCTTTCCAGGCTGACCCGGTGGCTGGCCGAAATCGCCGAAGAAATGGGCGTCAATATCTTCCCCGGCTTTTCGGGCAAGGAGGTCCTCTGCGGACCCGACGGCCGGTCGGTGATCGGGGTCCGCACCGGCGACAAGGGGATCGGCAAAGACGGCGAAAAGAAGTCCAACTACGAACCGGGCATCGATCTGATGGCCAAGGCGACGATCTTCGGGGAGGGCGCCAGGGGAAGCCTGACGGCGGAAGCGGCCAAGGCCCTGGGGCTGTTTGACGGCAAGCTGCCCCAGGTGTTTGAAACCGGCGTCAAGGAGGTTATCCAGCTCCCCGAAGACAACGGGTTTGCCGGCGGACCGATGAACGACATCCATACGCTGGGCTATCCCCTCGACCTGTCCACCCCCGGCGGCGGGTTCATCTACGAGATGGCCGACAACCGGGTCTCCGTCGGTTTTCTGGTGGGGCTCGCCTATCGGAACCCCGAACTGGACCTCTACGACGCGTTCATCAAATTCAAGGCCCATCCCTTCGTGGCCGACATCATCCGGGGCGGAAGCGTGGTGGAACAGGGGGCGCGGACCGTCGCCACCGGCGGCTACTACACCATGCCGGAACTGGCGGTAAACGGCGCCATGTTCGTCGGCGGCTGCGCCGGCATGCAGAATACGCCGGGCCTCAAGGGGATTCACCTGGCCATGAAAAGCGGGATGCTGGCCGCCGACGCGGCCCTGGCGGCCGTGGAAGCCGACCGGTTCGACAAAGAGACCCTGTCGGCCTATCCCCAGGCCCTTTCCGACAGCTGGGCGGTGGACGAACTTTACGCGGGACGCAATTTCGCCGCGGCCCTGGGCCGGAAAAGCCCCGGCAAATGGTTCCATCTCGGGGCCCAGTACATCACTAAAGGGCGGGGAATTCTGGACCCCATGCCCATGGAACCCGACGCCAGAACTCTGGAGTCGGCGAAAGCGGGCGCTCCGGAACGCCCCGATAAAGACCTCTACGACGGAACCCTCTACGTGGACAAACTCACCGGCGTTTACCTGTCCAAGACCCAGCACCGGGAGGACCAGCCCTCTCACCTCATCGTCCACGATACGC
>JAABTD010000089.1 GCA_011390065.1 Desulfobacteraceae bacterium | reverse complement strand
TCAGGGGAAATGGGCCAAAGACGCGCCGGTGACCGAGGTGGTGGAGGTGGGAGGCCACTGGATCTATATGGTCCACAGCCTGGACTGGATGGATCTGGACCCGGCAAGCGCCGGCATGAGCGTTGTCGTCTCCGGCCACACCCATATGCCGCACGTTCAGCGGAAAAACGGGGTCCTTTTTCTAAATCCTGGCAGCGCAGGACCGCGACGGCAAGTCAAACCGGTCTCCGTGGCCCTGCTTCACATCAGGGGGAAGGATCTGGACGCCGAGATCGTTTGTCTCGACGCGTAGGGGCGAATATCTTGGTGAGTAGGGGCGAAAAATTTTTCGCCCCTACAGCATCGCCGGCGTCTCCGGAAAGCGATGGATTTTGCCGGGGAGCGGCCGGCCGAGGAAATCCGACAGATCCCGGGCGCACCCGCAGAGGCGCGCCAGATCGATTCCCGTTTCGATCCCCATGGAAGAGAGCAAGTAGACCGCGTCCTCGGTGGCGATGTTTCCGGCGGCGCCCGGCACAAAGGGGCATCCGCCCATCCCGCCCACCGAGGCGTCGAAACGCGTCACGCCGTATCGGAGGGCCGTGGCCATATTGGCCAGACCCAGCCCCCGGGTGTCGTGGAGATGAAGCCCCACCGGCGCATCACCGGCCAGCGGCATCAACTGTTCCAGCAGCTCCGCCGCCGAGCGGGGATTGCCCATTCCCGTTGTGTCGGCAATGGATAAATAATCGATCCCTTCAGACAGAAACCCTTCGGCCATATCCAGCACCCGTTCGGGCGGTATCCGCCCCTCGCAGGCGCAGCCCAGGGCGCATTGAATCCCCGCTGTGACGCCCATATGCCGTTCGGCCGCCATCCGAATCATCCGCCGGCCCCGCCGCCGGGCGTCCGAGAGCGGCAGCCCGGCATTTCGCCTGGAGTGAGCGTCGCTGGCCGACACCGAGATTTCGATGTGGGTCAGCCCGGCGGCATGGGCTCGTTCCACCCCCCGTTCATTCAGGGCCAGAGCGGTATAGGTCACGCCGTCATGGCGGGGAAGCTGCCCGATGAGCGTTTCGGCATCGGCCATCTGCGGGACCCGCTGAGGATGGACAAAGGCGGTCGCCTGGATCCATTTCAGCCCGGCGGCGATCAGACCCTCGATGATGCGGATCTTCTCAGCCGTGGGGATGATCGTTTTTTCAAACTGAAACCCGTCGCGAGGGCCCACCTCCACCAGGGTTGCGCGCTCCGGGTACGGGGTCGGTTTTTTCATGCTGAATCCATTTTCATGCACCGGCAGTGGGTGAAAAACACTTGACGGCGGACATACCGGCCATGTAAATTGACCGATTTTAGCATCCATGGCCATTGGCCGAACCTTACCATATGGAAAAAGGGAATGTACAGATGAAAGGCGCTCTCGACGACATTCTGGTGCTGGATCTCTCACGGCTGCTGCCGGGACCTTACTGTTCCATGATCCTGGCGGATCATGGGGCCCGGGTGATCGCCGTCGAAGATCGGCGATTCGAAAAAGAATCTCTTCCGGTGCTGGACGGCGTCAACCGGAACAAAGAGCACATGGCCCTCAATCTCGACGCTCTTCCGATCTGGGAAATTTTTGCTGCGCTGGCCCGACGGGCCGATGTGATCCTTGAGGGGTTCCGTCCGGGCGTGACCCGACGGCTCGGCGTGGACTATGAATCCGTCAAAGCCGTCAATTCCCGCATCATTTACTGTTCCCTGACCGGGTATGGCCAGACCGGCCCCATGAGGGACCGGGCCGGTCACGACATCAATTTCGCCGGACACGGCGGGGCCCTCTCCCTTATCGGACCGGCCGATGGGCCGCCCTGCATTCCCGGCGTCCAGCTGGGCGACCTTGCCGGCGGGCTTTACGCCGCCATCGGCATCCTCATGGCCCTCCATGCCCGGGAACGCACCGGAGAGGGGCAATACATCGACGTGGCCATGACCGACAGCATAACGGCTCTTCTGCCCTATGCAGCGGGAATGTTCTGGCAGACGGGACAGCCGCCCCGGCGAGGCGATTCGGACTGGTCCCACCGGTACGCCTACTACAACATTTACCGGACGCGGGACGGAAAGCACATCACCATGGCCCCCCTGGAGCCGCGATTCTGGAAGGCGGTCTGCCGCTGGTTTGATCGGCCTGATTTCATCCCTATCCAGCACGACTTGTCGCGCCAGCCGGAGGTGATTCGATTTTTCGAGGAAGCGTTTCTGGAAAAGGATATGGATGAGTGGATGGCGATCTTCAACGAGATGGATGTCTGCATCGGACCGGTATCGGATGTGGACGCCGTGCTCCGGGGGGAGAATGCCCGGGCCCGGGAAATGGTGATCCACCTGGACAGCGGCGACGGGCAGACCACGCCTTTTCTGGGGACGCCCGTCAAGCTGGACCGGACGCCCGGCGGAGTCCGGACCCTGCCGCCGGCCTTCGGCCGGGATACGGCGGCGATTCTTCGGGAATTGGGCTATGACAAGACCCATATCGATGCTTTTTCAGACGACGGGGTCATTTGATGGCCGATGAAGACCGGGCCCTCCGCATCGGCCTCATCAGCTACCGGAGCAACCCGCACTGCGGCGGCCAGGGGGTTTACATCCGGAACCTGAGCCGATCCCTGACCGATCTCGGGCATCGGGTCACGGTGATCTCCGGACCGCCTTCGCCCGATCTCGATGACGACATCGCCGTTGTCCGGCTCCCTTGTCTCGATCTCTACAATCCTGAGAACCCCTTCCGAATTCCCTCCCCGAAGGAGCTGGCCCATCCGGTCAATTTTCTGGAATGGGCCGGGGTCTCCACCCAGGGATTTCCGGAACCTTTCACCTTCGGCCTCAGGCTCTACCCCTATCTCCGGGCGCGGCTGGCGGATTTCGATATCCTGCACGACAACCAGAGCCTTTCCTACGGGGTCTGGGGGTTGAGCCTCCGCGCGCCCATGATCGCCACCATCCATCATCCCATTACCCGGGATCGACGGATCGCCGTCAAGGCGGAATCCTCCCCATGGCGAAAACTGAAGCAACTCCGATGGTATTCTTTTATCGCCATGCAGCAAAGGGTTGCCCGGTCCCTGGAGCGCATCCTGACGGTTTCCCGATCCGCGGCCCGGGATATCGCCCGGGATTTCCGCATACCGGCGCGGCGGTTCAGGATCATCCCCAACGGCATTGACACCCAGCGGTTTTACCCCCTGCCCGATCTTCCCAGGGAGCGGGGTCGGCTCATCGTCACCAACAGCGCGGACATGCCCCTGAAAGGCCTGCGCCATTTGCTGCTGGCCGTCCACCGGCTCGCGGGGTCAAGATCCCCTGCATGCCGGAATGTTCGCCTGACCGTGGTCGGCATTCCCAGAAAGAACGGGGATATCGTCCAACTGATCCGTCGGCTCGGCATCGGTGATCTCATCCGCTTTACAGGACGCATTGACAACGGGACGTTTGTTCGGGAATATGCCCGGGCATCGGTGGCCGTGGTCCCTTCCATCTATGAAGGCTTCGGGCTGCCGGCGGGAGAAGCCATGGCCTGCGGGCTGCCGGTGGTCAGCACCAGCGCCGGCGCCCTGCCGGAGGTGGTGGGCGACGCCGGGGTGCTGACGCCGCCCGGCGACCCGGCAGCTCTGGCCCGGGCCATCGGCGAACTTCTGGACCATCCGGAACGGGCTGAGACCCTCGGCAGGCGGGGATACCACCGGGTCCAGGCCCATTTCACCTGGCGGCGGGCCGGCGAAAAAACCGTTGCGGCGTACCGGGAGGCCATTGCTCCATGTTGACGGTGGATTTCAGGCGGCTTAAAAGGACCCTGTCGGGGGCCTCGGCCGCGTCACCGGTCCGGGTCCTCGACATCGGTTGCGGGACAGGCCGACATCTTTGCAAAGCAGGCGAATTTCCAGGAGTCATTGCCGTGGGGGTGGACCGGGATCCAGCGGAACTCCAGACCGTCCGGCAGCGGTGGGCCGATCACCGGGTCATGATCCCCTGCGGCGGCCGCATCGAAATGGCGGCGGCGGACATCCGCTGTCTCCCCTTCTCCGACGACGCCTTCGACCTGACGCTTTGTTCAGAGGTGCTGGAACATATCCCGGACCACGAAGGGGCTGCGGCCGAACTGGCGCGCGTCACCAGGTGGTCGGGGCCGGTAGTGGTCAGCGTGCCGAGATATCTGCCGGAACGGATTTGCTGGGCCTTGTCCCGCGAGTACCACGCCAACAAAGGCGGGCACATTCGGATTTACACCCGGAAACGCCTGGTGCGCCTGTTGAAAAAGGCCGGCCTGGTTTGCCGGGGACGCCATTGGGCCCATGCGCTCCATTCGCCTTTCTGGTGGTTGAAGTGCTGGATCGGCCCGGACGGCGGTGGATGGGGCGCGCGACTGGTCGAGGGCTATCATCGCTTTCTGGTCTGGGATCTGATGGCGCGTCCGCGGATAACGCGACGGCTGGAGCGGATGCTCAACCCCCTTCTGGGGAAGAGCCTGGTGCTTTATCTTCGGAAGGAACCTCTCCGTCGACAGGAGCGGATGCCTCTTCGGCGTCGTCGAGAAAGGCATCCAGATCCTCTGTCTCCTGGGTCGAGAGACGGGTGACCTCGGCGTTGAGAATCCCTCCGGGCTCCACCACGAGATCGCTGCAGATCACCTTTCCCTGACAGGCGCCGCTGGGCAGAACGATCAGTTCGCGCATGGCCCGAACCTTTCCCTCGAAATGGCCGCCGATGGCAACGTTGCCCGCCTTGGCGTCCGCATAGACTTCCCCGCCTTCGCCGATGATGATCGTCTCTCCTGAAAGCCGCCCTTTAAAGGTTCCACGGATGATCAGCCGTCCGCGAAAGGAAAGCGTCCCCTCCATGATCGCGCCGGCGTCCAGTATCGATATGGTTTCCTTGGGTTTCGCCATGTGATGCTCCGGTATCTCGGGTTCGAATTCAGACCTGTCACTGAGAGGTTTCGGGTCTGATGGGGAAGTCTTCTTCCATCCAGAGTTCGCCCTCTTGATTGAATATGAAGACCGTAGCGATCTCAAACCGTTCCGGATGGGTTTCGGCGCCGGCGGTGAACCGGATCCGTCTGAAATTACTGATGGAAAAAGCCCGCCCCTCCTGGTCGCCGGTAGGGCGGCCGCCGATCAGGGTCACCGGCGGCAGGGCCAGACCGCCGCCGCCTCCCGCTTCCGGTCTCAGAACCAGGATCGCGTGGCCTTCGGCCTTTTCCATATCCGGATCGATGTTGGTGACCTTGAATTCTATGGTCAACGCCCCGCTAAGTTCCCCGATGGCCGTCTCGAAATCTTCGATGCCCACCGGTGAAACCAGAGGAGCGGCGCTATTGCTGCCGTCGCCATAACTGAAAGGCGTCATATCCGAGCCGGAGCGCGGTCCCGAATCGGCCGGGGGTTCCGACGTCGGGGTCCGGACGGACGGGACTTTCTCCCCGATTTGCGGCCCAGTCTCTGACGGAAGACCGGCGGATGCTTTCGGCGCAGGGCGGTACACGGTCATAACCGTCGATGACGTTTGCGGGTCGTCCCCCAGCGATGAGAGGCGTTGCCGGCAGGCGGTCACTTCTTCCTGAAGCGCCTCGCTTTCGCTCCGGGCGCGATCCCAGAGAACATAAAAAGCGCCGGCCGAGGCCAGAGATATCGCCAATAGAACGAGCAGCAGGTTGCGGAGCCCATTCCCCTGCCGGGCGGTTTTGACCTCGCCGTCGTCGGAGACCATCATGAGGGTCCATTGCGGGTTCCGCTTCTGAGCCCTGGAACGGGGCGATCGGGTTATTTTCTGTGCCATGTTTCGCGTAAGATTTTCCATGCGCCCTTCTCTTCTTTCAAAACGAGTCGCTTGGCGCCCACAGTCCGGTGCGCGCTGGAGTGGTATTTCTGAACAAAAGAGGCGATTAACCGGCCGTTGTCCCCTTTTTCAACGGAAAGATCCCCGCGTTCCACGCGGATATAGTCGTAGATCCGATTGAGGCGATCTTTGTATTCCAGATAGGCCGATTTATCGCGGCCGTCGGATCGAAAATCGTCCGCATAGAAGCTGCCGTAGGCTTTGATGTCCTTGTCCGACCATGCCTGGAGCCATTTGTCCACCATCTGGATGACCCGAGGCGCTTCGGCGGCCACTGCGGCATCGGCCGCCCGTTCGCTTTCCGCCCTGGAGAGGACGGCGATGAGCGGGGGGTCTTTCCTCTGGCCTGCCAGGGATGCCGGAAGCGTCTGGTACGTATCGCCGACAATGGCGAACCGGTCGTCTTCATAGGCCATAAACAGCTTGCGCGTACCGGTGGGCCAGGCCTTGGCGTCGTCGTCTCCGGTCTCCAGAAACTCGTCGAAGAGCACCGCGTAGATATCCTTGTATCGGAAAATCGATACGTTCCGGATCTCCACATCCGGGTAGGACCCCTTGGCCTTGCCTTTTTCCCGATAGCGACGCCAGGTGTTCCACCAGGCGATGTCGGGCAGATACGCGGAACCATAATGGGCCAGGTAATCGTGATAGGAACCCGTCTCCAGGGCCGTCTCCCAGTCCTTCAGGAAACCGGCGGCGGCCTTCCCGGCGATGCGGTTGAGTTCTGGGTCGCCGTAGGAGAGGACGTCCACGACGATAATGGGGGTCCGGTGGAGGGAGATATGGGGGGTCACCTTCAGAATGTCCTGGTTTCCAAGGACGATGCAGCCGTTTGAATCCTTCGGCAACAGGGGTTTGTTGGTGCCGTGAAGCCAGATGGCGCTGCCGGTGAACCCGGCAATGCGGTCCAGAAGATTCGGATAGTCGGTGGGAAACGCCTTGACGCCGTAAATGGGCGACAGCTCTTTATCGTCATGTTCATCGTTGAAGAAATAGATGCCTTCGGGGGTCTTGCTGTCCCCTTTCTCCCGCTTGGGGCCTTCCGCCTTGCCGGTGGAGCAGTCCGTTTCAAAAACCTTTTTGAAGGCGCCGTCGTAGGCGTAGAGAAAGAGCCGCTGGGTCGATTTTTCCACGATCACGGCATAGGCGATGTCGCTGCCGCCGGACGCCGCCATGGCGACCAGGACGTCAGGGATGCCGCGATCTTCCCCCCGGAGGGTTTCCGCATCGGGGGCCGCGGTTCGGTCGGCGGTTTCCAGGTCCCTGCGGTCTGTTGCCTGTTCTGTTTCCGTTGCGCTCCGGGCGGATGCCGTCGCCGCCGGCGCGGACAAGCCCGTTGCCGCCGGCAGGACCAAGGCGGCGAGCAGGAGTCCCCTGAAAAACCAGCCCCTGGGATGGGTCATAAAACGTCGTTCCTTTCAGATATTGCGATGGTCACGGTTTCGTCTTCTGCAATGTCGAAATAATGCTTGGCGCTGCCTTTGTTGACGGCGATTTCCAGGTAGTCGCGGCTGCCGATGACGATCAGCGGCTTGCCGGAGCCGGCGCTGGCGTAACTTTCCGAAAGTCCTTCAATGCGACAGCCTTTGATTTCGGCCGTGAGGTCCCCGGGCCGGGCGTCTCCCATGAATTCAGAAAGCGCGCCTTCGTCGATGCTGGTGGTCAGGTTGCCGAACCGGTCGGCCATGATCACTGCGCCGGTCAGGGTCTGACGGCCCGCCCCGCCGCCGATTCGGGGCTGGGGAAGATCCAACTGAAAGACCTCTTCGGGGGCGATGACCGGTCCGATCCGGGACAGGTCCACGCCTTTGGAGATATAGGCGCCCACCGGCGCAAAAATATCCCGCCCGTGAAAGGTCTGGCTGACCGGCGTCAGGTAATAGGCCGGGTTTTCCACCGAAAAGATCCGGTCGACCTTTCCCCCGGCCATCACACGGGTCAGAATCCCGTTGTCCGGCGCGATGAAGGTGTGGCCATCCACTTCCACCGTGAGTATCCGGCGGTCGGTGCCGACGCCGGGGTCCACCACCATGATGTGGACCGTGTCTTTGGGGAAAAACCGATAGAATGAATCCAGCACATAGGCGGCCCATCTTACGTCGTGGGCCGGCAGGTCGTGGGTGATATCGACCACCGTCACCGAGGGATAGATCTTGAGGATAACGCCCTTCATCACCCCCACGTATTCATCGATGGCGCCGAAATCCGTCGATAGCGTGATTACCGGCATGACGCGTCCTTTCGACTCTGTTTCAAGTGATCATAGGCCGCCGCAGAGGCCTTCCGCCCCGAAGAGGTCCGTATGAGAAAGCCGATCTTTAGCAGATAAGGCTCCACCACGTCAACCAGCGTGTCGGTTTCCTCCTGAAGGGTGGCGGCGATGGCCTCGATGCCCACCGGTCCGCCATCGTAAAAGGTGATAATGGTGGCGAGATAACGCCGATCCAGGTCCGTCAGTCCCTGCCGGTCGATGCCCTCCAGCGCCAGGGCCGCCTGCACCGTCCCCAGACTCACCCGGCCGTCGCCCCGCACCTGGGCGTAGTCCCGCACGCGTTTAAGGAGCCGGTTGACGATCCGCGGGGTCCCCCGGGACCGTCGGGCCAGTTCTTCGGCCCCCGGTCCGTCCATGGCGACGTCCAGGAGCATGGCGGAACGCGTCGCGATCCGCACCAGGTCCGCTTCCCCGTAAAAGTTGAGACTGCGGAAAATGCCGAACCGATCCCTCAGGGGCGCCGAAAGCGATCCCACCCGGGTGGTGGCGCCGACCAGGGTGAAGGGCTTGAGGCGATACCGGTGGCTCCGGGCGTGGATGCCCTTGTCGAAGACGAAATCGACGGCGAAGTCCTCCATGGCCGGATAGAGAAACTCCTCCACGACCCGGGGCGTTCGGTGAATTTCATCCACAAAGAGCACGTCGCCTTCTTCCAGGTGGGTGAGAATGCCGATCAGGTCGCCCCCTTTTTCCAGAGCCGGCCCGGCGGTCACCGTCAGGCGTCCGCCCATCTCCGCGGCGATGATGTGGGCCAGGGTGGTTTTGCCGAGGCCCGGCGGACCGTGGAAGATGACGTGATCCAAAGGCTCGTTTCGGTTCCGGGCGGCCTGTATGGCAATGGAAAGGGTCTCGACGGTTTCCCGCTGCCCTACATAATCGGTCAGGGCTTCGGGGCGCAGAGAGCGGATCTCCGGCATCTTGTCGATGGGCAAATCCGAGCCGGCGACCATGCCCTGCGGGTCCGAGCTGTATGTCAGCAGAGTGTCGGTCATGGCGGATGCGGGTTACATCTGATCATATTTGGGCCAGGATATCGTCCAGCAGAGCGCCGGGGTCTGTGATCGCCGGGTTCCGGGCCACGGCGGCGTCGACCCGGCGTCTGGCTTCGGCCGGTTTTTGTCCCAACTGATCCACCAGCACGCTGTAGACCTGGGCCGAAGTCTCTTCGGGGGTTGCGTTCACTCCTGCGGGGGCGCCGGTCTTGAGGACGAAACGGTCCACAGTTCCGCCCAGGGATGCGATGATCTTCTGGGCGGTCCGCTTGCCGATCCCCTTGAGCTGGGACAACTGACGGGCGTCGCCCGCCTCGATGGCGGCCGCGATCTCGGCCACCGGTCGATCCATGGCCTTGATCGCTTTGAGGGGACCGATGTCGGCCACGGAGATGAACCTCTGAAAAAAGTCTTTTTCAGATTCGCGATGGAAACCGATGAGCACCGGCTTGGGCTGACGTTCGCTCTGCTGATGGTAGATGTAAAGGGTCAAATCCGCCCCCTCGGCTATGGGCTTCAATCTTTCCACCATATATCCCGGCAGCATCACTTCATAACCGACGCCGTGGGTGAGCAACAGCACCCGGTCCTCGGCTTTTTTCAATATCTTTCCTTCGAGATAGGCGATCATGAATCGGTCGGAACGGCGTACCGGAACAGGCCGATGAGCGCCAGGGCCAGGGCGTCCGACGCATGGGAGGGTCGGATGGGGGTCTGCAGTTTCAGCAACCGCCGGACCGATCGTTCCAACTGCCCTTTGCTGGCGTTGCCGTTTCCGGTCAACACTTGCTTGGCTTCCCGGACCGGAATTTCGACCACCGGCATCTTGCGCCGGCAGGCCGCCAAAAGGATCACCCCGGTCACTTTGCCCAGGAGGATGCCCGATTTGGGATATTGTTTCAGGGAAAAGATGTCCTCCACCACCATCAGATCCGGCGATTGCTCGCTGAGAAGCGCAGACAGCCGGTTGTAGATCTCATGGAGACGGTCCGGCAATGGGATTCCCGGCGGCGTGTGGACGCTGCCGAAGGCGAATTCCGCCACCTCCATGGCGCGACCGGAGATCACGCCCACCCCGGTGTCGGCAAGGCCCGGATCGATGCCGATGACCTTTACCACGCGCTGAGCTTGTTCCTCGCGATGTTCGCCTCGCTGGAGTTGGGGTATTGATGGATCAGGGCTTCCAGGATGCGGCGGGCGTTGGGTTTGTCCTCCAGCATGTAGAACGCCAGCCCCTGTTTCAGCAGAGAGGCCCGCACCTTGTTGCCGTCGGGGTATTGTTCGATGACGTCCTGGTACGCCAGAATCGACTCTTCGTAGCGCCGTTCGCGGTAATGGGTTTCCCCGATCCAGAACTGGGCGTTGTCCGCCCGGGGAGATCGGGGCGCGGACCGGATCAGTTCCTTGAATGCTTCCCGGGCCGCCTCGTAGTCGCCCCGGTCAAAGAGCTGTTTGGCCCGGTCGTATTGATCGTCTGCGGAAAAACGCCGCTGCTCCGCAGGGCGGACCGGAGGAGGGATGATGTCCCGGGTCGGAAAGCGCAGACGGCGTTCAGATTCAGGTTCGGGTTCGGATTCACGTTCCGCCGTCTCCACAGGCGCCCGAACGGGTTCCATGTCCGGCATGCCGGAAGAACCGGCCGCCGGGCGGTCCACGTTGATGTAGCGTTCCAGGCGGCTGAGGCGGTTTTCCAGCTGATCGATGGTGTTGTTGAGTTGATGGGCCGTCTCATCCAGACGACCGTTGACGCGTTGGATGTCCTCCCGGAATTGCTCCAGGGTCGCCTGAAGACTGGCGGACTGGCCTCGAATGTCCATTTCCTCGGCTTCCCGGGTCTCTTTCAATTGTCCCAGCCGGGAGAGAATCCGGTCTTTTTCCCTCTGGAGGGCCTGGTTCCGTTGCTCCAGCTCCATGCTCCGCCGTTCCACGGTCATCAGCCGATCGTTGAGGGCCATGACGTCGCCCTGGGTGGCGCATCCGCCGGCCAACAGCAGAAAGACCATCAGTCCGGCGCCTGCCATCGCGGTCCGTTTAATCATAACAGATTCCCTGATTCCTCTGCCCGCAAAGGTCGCGAACCTGTCTTGTCCGCAAGCATCGCAACATCGACGGGCGGTGTCGTGATTTGGATGTCGGGCTGACTATTCGACGACGAAATGGGCCCGACGGTTTCTGGCCCAGGCTTCTTCGGTGCTGCGCGGATCGGCGGGCCGTTCTTCACCATAGCTGATGGTCACCAGGCGGGACCGGGAGATGCCCAGGTTGACCATATAGGATTTGACGCTTTCGGCCCGGCGATCGCCCAGCGCCAGATTGTATTCGCTGGTGCCGCGCTCATCGCAATGGCCTTCGATAATGGCCGAGACGGTGGGGTGCTGCCTCATCCATTGGGCCTTTTCCCGGAGCTTTTGCTGAGCCGTTCCGGAAAGGGCGGCGCTGTCGAAGGCGAAATAGATGTCCTCGTTTTCAAACTCGCTGCGATTGGCCATCATTTCGCTGCGGGCGGCGTCATCCCGGAATTGTTCCTCCTGAATCCCCCTGTCTTCCACGGTGGAGCGGGAGGCATCCTCCTGGTACTCATATCGACCGGTGACGCCGGTGTCCTCTGCCGTGGTTCCTTCCTCATAACCCATTCCCCGCTCGGGGGTCACCGCTTTTTTGGCGCAGGACGCGGAAAACAACACCAGGGAAATCACGAGCACCAGGGCCATTGGGACGCACAACGTTTTTCGCATGTCTCCTCCTTTTGAAATGGATAATCGATCGGTTAATTACGCGACAATCGCGGTGACCATCTAGGGCTTGTCTGTTCCCCCGAAAGGGAAAGCAGCCGCCGCTGGTCCGTGCCGTAGGCGGTCATGACATAGATCCTGGAGGGTCCCTCACGGGTGGAACTGTAAACGATCATACTGCCGTCCGGGGACCAGTCCGGCGATTCGTTCCGGCCTGCAGACCGGGTCAACTGCCGGGGTCGCCGGCCCGTCGGATCGATGACGTAAATATTGATCTCCCCGCTTTCTATGGAGGAGTAGGCGATCAGATCCCCCCGGGGCGACCAGCTGGGCTGGGTGTTGTAGCTTCCCTGGAACGTCAGGCGCCGTACCCGGCCGCTGTTCATATCCCGGATGTAAACCTGGGGGCTGCCGCTGCGATCCGACACAAAGGCCATCTCCTTGGCGTCCGGAGAGAAAGCGGGCGACGTATCAATCCCCCAATGGTCTGTCAGTTGCCGGGAGACTTTGCCGTCCGACGACACCAGATGAATCTCCTGATCTCCGGTAAAAGAGAAGGTGGCGGCCAGCATATTCTTTGCCATCCAGGCCGGCGTGATGTTGAGGCGCTCTTTGGACACCACCACGATCTCCCGGCCGGAGAGCGGCCGGATAAAGAGGTCCGGCCCGCCTCTGGCATAGGAAGTGTAGGCGATCTTCGCTGCGTCCGGAGACCAGGCCGGCGAGAGAGTGATGCTGTCGTGGCGGGTGAACCGTTTGGCGTCGGCGCCGTCGAAATCGCTGATATAGATCTCTTTATGTCCCGTGCCGTTGGAGATGAAGGCGATCCGGCTGTCGAAATACCCCCATTCCCCGGTCAAGCTGTGGATAATCTCGTTGCAGAAGCGACGAATCATCTTCTGCTGGTCCTTGGGCCACCCTTTATAGCGTTTTCCCACCAGCAGTTCGCCTTTGACCGTATCCAGGAGCCGCAGCTCCATCTCGATCAATCCTTCCTCCAACCGGATGAGGCCGGTGACCAGGAGTTCGGCCCCGATGCGGGTCCAGTCCTTGAAAGTGATCGCATCCGGTGCGACCCCGCCCTGGTTGGGGCCTACCAGAAACCGGTTGCGTTCGAGGATCTGGAAGTATCCGGTGAAATCGAGGTGTTTTGCCAGATCGTCCGATGCTTCCCTGGCGACCTCCAGGGGACGGCCGGAGGGCGTGTGAAATGTGGGAACGGCGATGGGGATTTTCTGCAAAGACGGATTGCTGATGTCCACGTAGTCATAAGCGCTCCGGCTGATGGCCGGCGCCAGAAACAGGATCGCCATTCCGGTGCAGATGATGCAAATTGCGCGATGTACAAACATATAACTTCCTCGTTGAGTCCGTCAGGCATTTAAAAACAGCCCTTCAGGGACGTCAGTTGAGACCGGACGGCGTGAACCGCAAGCCGATCGTAAAAGTGTCGGCATAGGATGTGTACGCCTGGGGCAGCGGCGGCAGCGGGTTCGATTTGACCACGGCGTTGTAGGCTGAGTTGTCGAAATACCGGTCCCCCGACTTTTTTTCAAACCAGATGTTTACGATCTCGCCGTCGCCGCGGATCTTGATCACCAGCACCGCTTCCAGGTTGAACCGGCGGCTGGCCAGGTGTTCGGAAAAGGCCCAGTTCCGGTTGATCCGATCAGGCAGCACGCTGCCTGCATAGGAGGTAATGGCCGCCTTGGCCTGGATGCCCAGGACGCCGCTGCCGGCCGAGCCGTTGCCTTCTCCCTCCCCCTCTCCCTCTGTCTGCAGCCCGTTGTCGCGGGCCGGCGGGTTTCCGCCCTCCGAAACCGATTCGGAGGCTGCGCGATATCGGCCTTCCGTTCGTCTGGCGATCTTTTTCTGGATCTCCGCAATGGCCTTCCGGACCGATTCCTGATCCGGCTGGGGCGTTTCGACGGCTTTCGGCGGTTTGGAAGGCTTGGTGAATTTGGGCGTTTTCACGGGCGCCGGCGCGGGTTTTTCCGGCGGCGCCGGGGCCTGTTTTTCAGGCTCTGGTTTTTTCACCGGTTCCCGGGGCTCCTGGGGATCGATGACCACCTGCTCAGTTGCGGGCGCAGGCTCTGTTGGGGGCTCAGGCGCAGGAGGCGTTTCGGGGACGGGGTCGGGCGTCTTCAGGGAAGCTTGCTGCTCCATCAGAAGGGCCTCCAGCTCAGCCTGACTCAAGTCTTCCATCCGCTCGGCCGGGACCACTGGCTCTGCAGCCGGGACCGCCGGTTCCACCGGGCTGAGCCGAAACCCTCCCTGGGATTCCGGCAGGGTCACCATGGTCACGTCAATGACCGAGGTCGAGAGGGGCGGGGCAGGACTGTACTCAGAGGCAAAAATCAACGCCACCACAAAAGCCAGGTGAATGAGGATCGACGCGGCCAGGGTGAACAGAAACACCCGTACATCGGCGTCATTATGATGAAAGAGGGAAACGTGTCCCCGTTCGGTGTTTTCCATCCGCTCTCTACTTCAAATCGTCCTGTTTTTCCGCCGTGCTGAAGGGCACGGTCACCATCCCCACGTGGCTCACCCCGGCGTCTTTGATCTGGGACATCACTCGCATGACGTCTCCGTAGGAGACGGCCTCGTCGGCCCGGAGGTAGACCGGTCGATCCGGATGTCCCGCCGTCAATCCCCTCACCTTTTCGCCGAGAGATGCAAAAAGGACCGCTTCTTCATTGATATAAACGGTCTTGTTCCTGTCGATGGTCACCATCAACTGTTCTTCCTGGCCGGGCAGCGGATCGGAGGTGGCCTGAGGCAGGGTAACCGCCACGCCCTGGGTCATCATGGGAGCCGTCACCATGAAGATGATCAGCAGCACCAGCATCACGTCCACGAAAGGGGTCACGTTGATGTCCGACATCATTTCATTAGTGTTGCTTCCGATGGCCATTATCCTTTTCCTCCCTTGGTGGGAATGATGTCCCGCTCAACGATGTTGAGAAAATCCGCAGTAAAGCTCTGGAGTTCGGACTCGACCAGTCGAATCTTCTGCATGAAATAGTTGAAGCCGATCACTGCCGGGATTGCCACGGCCAGACCGGCCGCCGTTGCAATCAGGGCCTCGGAGATGCCGGGAGCCACGGCAGCCAGGCTGGCCGATCCGGTGAGGCCGATGCCGTGGAAGGAGTTCATGATCCCCCACACGGTGCCGAAGAGACCGATAAAAGGGGTGGTGTTGCCGGTGGTGGCCAGAAACGGCACCATCTGGGTCATCCGCGTCACCTCTGTGTTGATGGCCCGCCGCAGAGATCGATTAATGCTGTCCATTCCGGTCAGTCGGTTGTCAAGGGACCGTTGCCCGCCCTCATAGGGAGCGGCGATCTCTTCCCGGTCCGACTGGGCCAGCTTTCTCAATTCAAGATAGCCGATGCAGAAAATCCGGGCGATGGGGCTGCCTTGATAGTCTTCCGCCTCCTTGAAAGCGACGGAAAAATCCCGGCTTTCCCAGAACACCTCTATAAAGTCGTCCGATTCCCTGTAGGCCCGGCGCAAATAGCGCCATTTGATAAAGATGATCGCCCAGGAGGTGATGGAAAAGAACAGGAGCAGAAAGAGAACGAACTGCACCACCGGCCCGGCGTTTAAGACCATGTGGATAATGTCGATTTGACCAGGGGCCATGGATGTCTCCCACGTTTGAGCTGTCGAATTCGATACTGTCGCGGCCGCTTTGTCCCCGGCGTACATCGCCGTTATGACTGGGCCCGATTAAGTAGGCTAGGATAAACAACTGTTGGAAGAGTGTCAAGAAATTTGGTGGGTTTGAAAAAAGGGCCCGCCTATGATAAGCAGTTGAAAATTTGTACGGAAAATGCGGACCTAACGAAAGGATGTCGGATGGATCGGATTGCAGACCTGTTGTTTGAAGCCAGAATGCTCAAAGAGATCCCCCGGTCGGGGTTCCACTTTTTAGGCGCGGGAAAAGAATCAGTGGCGGAACATTCTTTTATGACGACCTTTATCGCTTATGTCATGGGGCAGATGACGCCGGACGCGGACAAGGAGCGGCTGGCGGCCATGTGCCTGTTGCACGACCTCCCCGAAGCCAGAACCGGAGACCTCAACTACGTGCAGAAGCGATATGTGGAAAAGGATGAGGATCGGGCTCTGGCCGATGCGATCCGGGGCCTTCCCTTTGGCGGCGCCGTCACCGACCTGATGGCGGAGTTCAACGAGGGTCGGACCCTGGAGGCCCGACTGGCCCACGACGCCGATCAGTTGTCCTTTATATTGGATCTGAAAGCCCTGTCGGACGTCGGGTGCCGCCCGCCGGGAAAATGGCTGGTCCATATCGTCGACCGGCTGAAGACCGAAACCGGAAAGAAGATGTGCGACGCGATCCTGTCGGCCGAATGGGACGGCTGGTGGCTCAAAAATTATGTTGACACGCCTAAATGAAACCCATAAATGAAGTAGTTTGGTTTTCGTCTGGCGTTTTTTCGAATTATTCTATTAAATTCAGGTGGAGGAAATGATGAACTGGTTTACGGACACCCTGGGCACTTCCATCGGGAAGAAGCTGATGATGGCCCTGACCGGGCTGGCGTTCTGCGGCTTCCTGGCCACGCACCTGGCCGGCAATTTGACGCTGTATGTCGGATCGGAGGCATTCCTGAGCTATGCCGAGCATCTCCATTCGCTGGGGCCTCTGATCACGCTGGCGGAATGGGGACTGCTGACGCTGGCCATCATTCACGTCGCGACGGGGCTCACCTTGTTTTATCAGAACTGGCGGTCCCGGCCCGTGCGGTATTCCGTTAAAAAGACCGCCGGCGGACGGACCATCGGATCCCGGACCATGCCCTACACCGGCATCCTGTTGCTCCTGTTCATCATTCTGCACCTGCTCAATTTCCATTTCGTGGACAAGACCGGCGCCAACATCTGGAACATCGTGACGGAGACCTTCAACAGCGGCGGCTACATCTTTATTTACATCATCGCCATGATCGTGGCGGCGGTCCACGTCAGCCACGGCCTGTGGTCCGCGTTTCAGACCCTCGGCGTCAACCATCCCAAGTACACGCCGTTCCTCTGGGGCCTGAGCATCGTGTTCAGCGTCGTCATCGGCATCGGATTCGGGTTCATTCCGATCTTCATATCGATCAGCGTTTAAGGAGGCCAGACATGCAGCTTGACTCGAAAGTACCGGGCGGCCCGATTCAGGACAAGTGGGACAAGCACCGGTTCGATCTGAAACTGGTAAACCCCGCCAACAAGCGGAAATACAGCGTCATCGTGGTCGGCACCGGCCTCGGCGGCGGCGCGGCGGCCGCGTCCCTGGCGGAACTCGGCTACAACGTGCTGAACTTCTGCATCCAGGACAGCCCCCGCCGGGCCCATTCCATCGCGGCCCAGGGCGGCATCAACGCCGCCAAGAATTACCAGAACGACGGCGACAGCATCTGGCGCCTTTTCTACGATACAGTCAAGGGCGGCGACTTCCGGGCCCGGGAGGCCAACGTCTACCGGCTGGCCCAGGTCTCCACGGAGATCATCGACCAGTGCGTGGCCCAGGGCGTCCCCTTTGCCCGGGAATACGGCGGCCTGCTGGACAACCGCTCCTTCGGCGGCGCCCAGGTGTCGCGAACCTTCTACGCCCGGGGCCAGACGGGCCAGCAGCTCCTGCTGGGCGCCTACGCGTCGCTTTCCCGCCAAATCGCGGCCGGAAAGGTCAGGATGTTCTCCCGCCGGGAGATGCTCGACGTGGTGACGGTGGACGAGCGGGCCCGGGGCATCGTGGTCCGGAACCTGGTGACCGGCGAGATCGAAAAATACGCCGCCGACGCGGTGGTCCTGGCCACCGGCGGCTACGGCAACGTCTTTTTCCTCTCCACCA
>JAABTD010000291.1 GCA_011390065.1 Desulfobacteraceae bacterium | reverse complement strand
TGTCAGCCATCGTTAAAGCCGCCGACGCCGGTGGGGCGCCCGTTTCCATCTGCGGCGAAATGGCCCATGACCGACGTTATCTTTCCTTTCTCATCGGCATCGGCATCCGGGTCATCTCGGTGGATCCCAGGTTTCTTCCCGGGGTGCAGGCGCATATCGGCGACGTGACCGTATCCGAAGCCGAAGCCCAGGCAGAGACGCTGCTGGCGCAGAGCACCCTGAGCGGCGCCCTGGCGGTTCTTCAGAATTTTGAGAACATGACCAGTTGAATCCACGCCATGACGCCCCATTTTATGGCTTTTTCATAAAATATTTATGATTTTTCAATAAAACCATCACAAACAGGATTTACGCTGAGCCAAGATTTTCGGCTGAATCTGCAACTATCTAATTTCTTAAGGCATTTATTTTTTCAATTTTTTACTTTCCTTTGGCACAAAAATAGCTTATACATACAGCGTAACTCGGTTTTGGTCACTTCCATACCTTCAAATGGCTAAAATCGGCCTTATCAACAACACCACATAAAAATCCCCCCTCATCTTTTGTAACGTTTATCATCAAACCACTGAAGCAACCATGCCAAAACCGAGTTACAATTCATCCCGACAAAGCGCCCTCCCCGCAACATCATACCTGCGCACCTTTTGAACCACGGATAGCGACATGAAGCTGCATTCGAAAACAGGCGTCGTCCTGCTGCTGTTCTTTCTGCTCCAGGCGACGGTGAGTTTGATCGTCCATCACCTGCCGATTTCCTTTGAGGCCCCGGCCCACGGCGCGAAGGCGGTCCATTATGCCGCTTACAGCCGCGCATGGATTCCGGAGGTCGTCTGCGGGCTGATTCTGACGGCGGCTCTGATGCTGTTCTGCCGCCGGACGTTCTTAAAGCCCATGAAGCGCCTGGCGGAAAGGGAACGTTACTATCGATCGATCCTTTTCGGAATGAGCGACGAGGTCATCGTTCTGGACCCAGATTACCGGATAACCGACATCAATCGGGAAACGATCCCCTGCACCAACGCCCCCAGAGCGGCGGCGATCGGGCGCCACCCTCACGAGGTCTTTCCCGGCGGGTCGGCCATCTTTAAAAATGGCGAAACCGAGGAGATGACGGCCGCCGTATTCCGGACCCGTAAATCCCGCTGCTGCCGTCAAAAAGCCCGGGAAGACGGGGGACGGGAAATGTGGAAGGATTTGCGGATCTCCCCCCTGATGGATGAGAACGGGCAGGTGAGCCATGCGATCCTGAGCGTTCGGGACGTCACCCGGGAGGCGCATCTGGAAAACCAGTTGCGGCAGTCGCACAAACTGGAGGCCATCGGCGCTCTGGCCGGGGGCATCGCCCATGATTTCAACAACCTGCTCATGACCATTCTGCTCAATATCGAATATGTCATGGCCAAATGCCCGGCAGAGAGCGCCGAGCGGGAATCCATGGAGATGGCCCTTGAGGCGGGAAGGCGCGCCGGCGACCTGGTGGATCAGATCCTGACCTTCAGCCGCAAAAATCATGCCGCCAAGCAACCGCTGGCGCTCGCCCCCCTGGTCAAAGAGACCTTGAAGATGCTGCGGGCGTCTCTGCCCGCCACCATCGAAATCCGGCAGAAAATCGATGCGACATCGGAAATGGTCCTGGCGGACCCCTCCCAGATTCAGGAGATCCTGATCAATGTGTGCACCAACGCCGCCGACGCCATGAAGGGCGGTCCGGGCGTCATCAGCGTCGGGCTGGGTGAACACTGCCCCGGACCCGATGATCCGCTCCCCGACGAGTCTCTCCGCGGCCGGTCGTATCTGCGGCTGACCGTCCAGGACAACGGCGTCGGCATGTCTGAATCGGTTCAAGACAACATTTTCGAGCCGTTCTTCACCACCCGGCCCTGTCAGGCCGCCGGCATGGGCCTCGCCATGGCCCACGGCGCCGTCAAGGGGATGGAGGGCGCCATTTTCGTGCGCAGCGCCCCTGAAAAAGGAAGCCGGTTCGACATCCTGCTTCCCTGTTGCCTTCCGGAAGAAGGCGAATCCGAGACGCCGCCCGTAAACGGCTGCAACGCCGCAAAAGGCCGCATTCTGGTGGTGGACGACGACGAAACGGTTGTCCAGATCCTGACCAAAACCCTTTCGGAGGCCGGGTACGAGGTGACCGGCGAGATCCAGGGGGGCGAAGCCCTCAATCGCTTTAAAGCGTCGCCGGATCAGTACGATCTGCTGATCACCGACCTGACCATGCCGGAGATGACCGGGATCGCGCTCAGCCGCAAAATACAGGACTTCCGACCCGGCCTGCCGGTGGTGATGACCACCGGTTACGGGGAGGTGTTCAGCCCTGGCGAAGCCCGCAAGATGGGCATCCGCGAACTCATGGCCAAGCCGGTCTCGGGCGCCAGACTGCTGACCGTCGTCCACCGAATCCTGGAAAATAAAAATTAAGGTTCACATTTCCCGATAAATCTGCTATTTTTGATGCTTAATTATCCACAGTCAACCATAGTCTGTTGCCGACAGCCAGCGCGACGACCTGTACGGCATCCGCTATGGGGCGCGACAGGGCCGTCCCCCGAAAGCGATGCTGTTCTTCTTTTCGTCAGTGGATTGAGATCAATGATTGAGAGCTGCATACGGGAAAAGATGGAACCTTCTGAAATGGCGTATTCGGAGATGGCGCAGTTGCTCATCATCGACGATGACCAGATGATCTGCCGCACCATGGCGCGCTTTTTTGAGGAAGCCGGTTATGGGGTGGATCAGGCCCAGACCCTGGAAGAAGGACTTGCGAAGGTCGAAAAGGGCGCATTCGATGTGGTGTTTCTCGATGTCCGCCTGCCCGACGGCGATGGACTTCGGCAATTGCCGGCCATCCATCATGCGACGTCATCCCCTGAAGTGATCATCCTCACCGCCTACGCAGATCCCGACAGCGCTGAATTGGCCATCAAAAACAACGCGTGGGACTATATCAAGAAGCCCGCCAGCAGCGAGTCGCTGTTCCAGACCCTGACCCGGGCCCTCCAGTATCGCCGTCAGAAGGAAATCAGCCGGCCGCAACCCGAAGCGATCCATCACGACATCATCGGCCGGAGTCCCAAGATCCAGGCCTGCCTGGATCTCCTGGCCCGGGCGGCCCACAGTCAGACCAACATCCTCATCAACGGCGAAACCGGTACGGGAAAAGAACTCTTTGCCCGGGCCATCCACGCCAACTCCGACCGGGCAGACGGCAATTTCGTGGTGGTGGACTGCGGGTCCCTCCCCGAAACCCTCATGGAAAGTCTGCTCTTCGGCCATACCAGGGGCGCATTTACAGGCGCCGATCGCGCCGAAGAAGGGTTGGTCAAACATGCCGACGGCGGCACCCTGTTTTTCGATGAGATCGGCGAACTGACGCTTTCGGCCCAGAAGTCCCTCCTCCGGGTGCTCCAGGAACGGCGGTTCCACCCCATCGGCGCCACCCAGGAAATCGAAAGCGACTTCCGGTTGGTCGCCGCCACCAACCGGAATCTGGAAGAGATGGTCCGGGCCGGACAGTTCCGGGAGGATCTTTTTTTCCGGCTTCGCTCAGTCGCCATGGAACTGCCGCCCCTCCGGGAACGGACCGGGGATATCCCGCTGCTGGCCGAGCATTACCTCAAAAAGCTGTGCGACGCCCACGACATGCCCCTCAAGACCTTCTCCCCGGACTTCCTCCAGGAGTTGGAGGCTTATAACTGGGCGGGCAATGTCCGGGAACTTTTCAGCGCCCTGGAATGGGTCATGGCCCACGCCCTTTACGAAACGGTGCTCTTCCCCAAGCACCTCCCCCCCCAGATCCGGGTTCAGGTAGCCCGATCGGCATTCGATGCGGCATCGCCCCAGGCGGCGGAATCGGCGCCTCCCGTCCATGAAAGGCCCGATGCACCGGGTTTCGAATTCCCGGCCTCGAAGCCGGACGGCATCGTCAAATGGAAAGAATTTCGCCGTTCCCTCATCGAAAAAGGGGAAAAATATTACCTGGAAGACTTGATGACGGCGAGCAACGGCGATATCAAGGACGCAGCGACCCTGTCGGGGCTCTCCCTGCCCCGGGTCTATGAACTGCTGAGAAAGCATCGGATCAACCCACGGTAAACCCGCCCGACAGCGACTGGGCGCTTTCCGGGCCGCTGCCGGAAGGATTGACAATCGATCTGAGAAAGGAAACAGATGCGAAAAAAGTTCACCCTCTTCATCATGAGCAACACCGGATCCCGACCCCGGCAATGCACGGTTTCCGGTTTTTTTATCGGAATTCTGTGCCTGCTCTCAGTCGGCGCAGCCGTCTGGGCCGGAGGCCGGATTTACGAATACCGCCAATTGCAAACGCTGGTTTCTGAAAACCAGCGACTCCAGGATCAGATCGCCTCCCAACGCGGTCAAATGACCGATCAGGCGGCCCATATCCGGCAATTCGCCGCTGATATCGACGATTTAAAGAAGAAACTGGTCGCCCTCAACGGGTTTGAACATCAGATCCGCGTCCTGGCCAACCTCGACACCCCCGACAACAGCCGCTCTTACCTGGGAATCGGCGGCGCCATGCCGTCGGATTTGAAACCGACCGCCGATCTTACAGAAAAACAGTCGGCCCTCATCCGGGAAATGCATGGTCAGGTGGACCAACTCCAGAACGCCGCCGCCGTACAAAAATCGGATCTGCGCTACCTCATGAACGGGGTGGTTGAAAAGCAGAATTTCCTCGCAGCCACCCCATCCATCCATCCCCTTAAAGAAGGGTGGGTTACCTCCAATTTCGGCAACCGCACCTCGCCCTTCACCGGGCTCGAAGAATTCCATACGGGCCTGGACGTGGGCGCGGCCGAAGGCACGCCGATTCTGGCGCCGGGCAACGGCACGGTGACCTTTGCGGGCGTCAAAGGGCTTTACGGCAAGATGATCATCATCAGCCACGGCCACGGAATGGCGACCCGTTACGCCCATCTGTCCAGGATTTTGAAAAAAAATGGGGATAAAGTGAAACGCGGCGAGGTCGTCGGCCTGGTGGGCCAGACCGGCCGCAGCACCGGGCCCCACCTCCACTACGAAGTCCGCCTCAACGGCACGGCGGTAAATCCCCAGAACTACATCCTCAATTAGGCCCATCCGGCCGCGGGGGAGCGAACTCCCCCGCGGGGCCTTGATCAAAATCCCGGCCAAAAAGGGCGATCACAACCAAAAAGGGCGATCACAACCAAAAAAG
>JAABTD010000290.1 GCA_011390065.1 Desulfobacteraceae bacterium | reverse complement strand
GCGTCTCCGGCCTGACGGCGGCCCGGAGCCTGGCCCGGCAGGGGTACGAGACCCATATTGTTGAAAAAAGCGACCGCCTCGGCGGTCAGGCCCTGAACCTCTACCACACCCCCGAAGGCGCCGACGTCCGTGAAAAAGTCGCGGCCCTGTCGTCTGAAGTCGAGAGCCACGAGCGCATCCATGTGCATCTCAACAGCGCCCTGTCGGCGGTGGAAGGCTTTGTGGGCAATTTCAAGACCACCCTTAGCGAAAACGGCGGGGAGACGGTGGTGGAACACGGCGTCGCCATCATGGCCACCGGCGCCGCCCCTCTCCAGCCGTCCGAATACCAGTACGGCCAAGACCCGCGCATCCTCACCGCCCTGGAGCTGGACAAAAAATTCATGGAAGACGACCCCGCCCTCAAAGAGATGGGGTCGGCGGTCTTCATCCAGTGCGTGGGATCGCGGGAACCGGACCGGCCCTACTGCTCCCGGGTCTGTTGCGCCCATTCGGTGGACAGCGCCATCGAACTCAAGCGCCGGAATCCGGAGATGACCGTCTTTATCCTCTACCGGGACATCCGGACCTACGGCGAGAAGGAATACCTCTACCAGGAGGCCCGGGAAGCCGGCGTCATTTTTGTCCGCTTCGACCTGGAAAACAAACCCGAGGTGATCCTCGACGGAGGCCGGCTTGTGGTCCGGACCATCGATCACGTGCTGGGCCGGCCCATGGAGATCGAAACCGACCTGGTAACGCTGGCCACCGCCGTCATCCCCAATACGGACGAACAGCTGGCCAATTTCTTCAAGGTATCGATAAACGACGACGGGTTTTTCGTGGAACGCCATGCCAAGCTGGGGCCGGTGGAATTCGCCACCGACGGCGTCTTCCTGTGCGGATTGGCGCATTACCCCAAACCCATTGATGAATCCATCGCCCAGTCCCGGGCCGCGGCCTCCAGGGCCGTGACCCTCCTGGCCCGGGAGACGATCCACACCAGCGGCATGGTGGCCGAAATCAATCCGGCCCTGTGCAGCCAGTGCGGGGTCTGCGTCTCCATCTGTCCTTATTCCGCGCCTGCTTTCCGGTCCGCGGAGGAACGGTTCTGGCCGGAAAAAGCCGAAATCAATCCGGTGCTGTGCAAAGGTTGCGGTCTGTGCGTGGCCTCCTGCCGGTCCGGCGCCATCCGGCTTAAAGGGTTTGACAACGACCAGATTTTCGAACAGATCTTCGCGCTCAACGAAGCGGTTTAAATATCAAGGAGAATCAACATGTCGGAATGGGAACCGAAAATTGTCAGTTTTTTATGCAACTGGTGCTCTTACGGCGCGGCCGATCTGGCCGGCGTCAGCCGCATGGAGTACCCGCCCAACATCCGGGTCATCCGGATTCCATGCACCGGCCGCATGAGTCCCAAATTCGCCCTGGCGGCCCTTCGGGAAGGGGCCGACGGCGTCTGGGTCTCCGGGTGACATCCCGGCGAATGCCATTACCTGGAAGGTAATTACTACGCCCGTCGGAAATTCGCCCTGCTCAAAGATCTCCTGGAGTATATGGGGGTTGAACCGGGACGGCTCCATTTTTCCTGGATCTCGTCCGCCGAATCCACCAAATTCGCGAAGGTGGCCCAGGAGGTCTCGGACGCGGTCAAGGCCCTGGGACCCAACGATCACTTCGCCAAGAAAGAGCTGAAAGTCGCCTAATCATGACAGCGTACACCGATAAAATTCGAGAAATCGCGCGACGCCTTCTCAAAGACTGCAAGGTGGAGACGGTCATCGGCTTCCGGAAAGGCACGGTGCCGATGATGAACGAGCCCTGCTTCATCACCCGCGCCGATGCGGCCGATGAGTTGGTCTGGGACGGCAATTGCGGCATCAACCTGGCCAATTATCTGACGGATCGGAAGGAAAAGATCGCCGTCTTCGCCAAAGGCTGCGACAGCCGCAACATCGTCAACCACATCGTCGAAAACAAGATCGACCGGGATCAGCTCTACATTGTCGGGGTCCCCTGCAAGGGGATGATCGACAAACGGCGCATCAGGGGCATGGCGCCGGGCGAAATCACCGAGGTGGCCGAAGACGGGGACGCCGTTCGGGTCAAGGGTCGGGATTTTGAGGAATCCTATGACCGCAAGGACGTGTTGCAAAGCAACTGCGCGGTCTGCGTCCACCGCAATCCCGTCGTCTACGACGAACTGGTCGCCGACGAAGTGACGGAGCAAACCGATGTGGACCGCTTTGCGGACATCGCGGAGATCGAGGCCATGAGCCCCGAGGAAAAGCGGGCCTATTTCGAAGAACTGCTGGCGCCGTGCATCCGCTGCTACGCCTGCCGCAACGCCTGCCCCTTGTGCTACTGCCCAACGTGCTTTGTGGACGAATCCCAGCCCCAGTGGGTGGGCAAGAGCCAGAATCCCACCGATGTCTGGACGTTCCATTTCCTGAGGGCTTATCATTGCGCCGGCCGCTGCACCGATTGCGGCGCCTGTGAGCGGGCTTGTCCGGTGGGCATCAACATGCGGCTTTTGACCAAGAAGCTCAACAAGGACGCCTTCGAGAAATGGGGATGGGAAGCCGGGTTGACCCTGGAACAGCGGCCCCCGCTGGACACCTATCGGCCCAATGATCCCGAAGAGTTCATCAAATAGCGTCCGATCGCCAACCTATTCAGACCGAAACGAAGGCAAACCGTATGAAGTGCATCAAAATCGATAAAAAACAGTGGGCCGGGGGCCTGGAAACCGCCGCTTCGACCTATCGGCTGTTCGGGCCGGTCAAGTCGGGGGAGGTTTACGAGTTTGCGGCCCTGGCGCCGGGGCGGGAACCCGACATGGCGGTCCAGAACACCCGAACATCGCCCCGGTCGGTGGTCTATCCCCAGGCCGAGGTGATGTTCGAATACACCACCGACGAGAACGACCCGGACGCCCACGTCATGAAAGAGCCGGAAACGGACGAGAAGCCCCGGGCCGCCATCGGCATCCGGCCCTGCGACGCCTATTCCTTTGTCCTGGTCCGCCGGAATTTCGACTCAGCGGAGCACCAGGATGTCTACTGGCTCCGCAACTATGAGGAAACCACCTTCATCGGGCAGGCCTGCCACAACCCGTGCAGCACCTGCTTCTGCACCACCGCCGGCTGCGGGCCCTTCCACGAAGCGGGGCTCGACGTGCTTCTGGCCGACGCCGGCGACCACTATGTGGCCAGGGTGCTCACCGACAAGGGCGAAACCTTCATGAAGGCCGCCGGGTGGGACGCCGGGATCGACTGCCCCGACCAGGAGTGGGAAGGCTGGAAAACGGCCGCCCAGGAAAAGATCGTCTCGGAGGTTGCCACCGACCGGCTGGCCAACATCGACACCCTGGCGCTTCACGACGCCGGTTTCTGGGACGACGCAGCCTTTTCCTGCATCAATTGCGGGACCTGCACCTACCTGTGCCCCACCTGCTGGTGTTTCGACATCCAGGACGAAAACAAGGGCAGGAAGGGCATCCGCTACCGGTGCTGGGACAGTTGCATGTTCCCGCTTTTCACCCTCCACGGGTCCGGCCACAACCCGCGGGGCGACAAGACCCAGCGGGTTCGGCAGCGGTTCATGCACAAGCTCAAATACTATGTCGACCGGTATGAGAACGGCATCCAGTGCGTGGGGTGCGGCCGGTGCGTCCAGCACTGTCCGGTGAACATCGACATCCGCAACGTCTGCAACCTGATGAACAGCTTCGGCGAGGCCGAGAGCTGCTCCGTCGCCTGATCGGAAGGGGGAAAACCGTGCAGAATCCATATTATCCGTACCCGGTCCGCATCGACGACATTGTCGTGGAAACCGAGGATAAAAACCTTAAAACCTTCAAATTCTCCTTTCTCAACCCCGAAGATGAGGAAAAGTTCGCCTACTGGCCCGGCCAGTTCGCCGAGCTGTCCATCGCCGGTCTGGGGGAAATTCCCATCGGCATCGCCTCCTCCCCCACGGAGAAGGGGTTCGTCAAGTTCACCGTCAACAAGGTGGGGAAAGTGACCACTCATCTCCACAAGATGAAAGTCGGCGACATCATGGGCATCCGGGGGCCCCTGGGCAACTGGTACCCCTGGGAAACGCTGGAGGGGAAAAACGTGGTGATCATCGGCGGCGGATTTGCGTTTACCACCCTGCGTTCCTCCATCGCTTACATGCTGGAAAACCGGGATAAATTCGGCGAGATCCACGTCATCTACGGGGCCCGTTCCCCCGGCATGCTGCTGTACCGGGAAGAGCTGGCGGAGTGGGAAAAACGCGACGATCTCAACATGCACATCACCGTAGACGCCGCCGATGACCCCGACTGGAAATACAACGTCGGGTTCGTACCCGCCATCACCGACGAGAAGGCGCCCGAAGCCGATGAAAACACTTACGCCATCATCTGCGGGCCGCCCATTATGATCAAATTCACCCAACCGGTCCTCGACGCCAGAGGCTACGCGCACGACCATATTATCATGTCCCTTGAAAACCGTATGAAGTGCGGCATCGGCATGTGCAGCCACTGCAATGTGGGACCGGTCTTTGTCTGCAAGGACGGCCCGGTCTTCACCCTGGACCGGCTCAACCAGTTGCCGAAAGAATATTAGCAGACGTAAAAACGATTTTCGAAAAAGGGCTTGCTTTTTTTCATATTGACATCCAAATAAGAATAAGGTAAAAAAGTGCCTTTATAGAAAATTGGATAGTCGGCTGAGGCCATAAGGTAGATAGAGAGACAGAAAAAAACACTTAAAGGAGGATGTTTCAAATGCCAGAAGTTGAATTCCAAGGAAAGACGTTTAAAGTTGATGAGGACGGTTTCATCGACGATTATAACAACTGGTGCCAGGAGTGGGTTCAGTATGTCAAGAAGGAAGAGGGCATCGAGGAACTGACCGACGAGCACAACAAGGTCATCGACGTGCTCCGCGAGTACTATGAGAAAAACGGCATCGCCCCCATGGTCCGGGTGCTCTCCAAGGTGACCGGTTTCAAACTGAAGCACATCTACGAGCTGTTCCCCAGCGGACCCGGCAAGGGCGCCTGTAAAATGGCCGGCCTTCCGAAACCCACCGGGTGCGTCTAATACCGTATCTTCAGATTTTTGTCGCGTGACGAAAAAAGCCCTGCTGTTCAGCAGGGCTTTTTTTGCATTCAAGGGGGCGCCATGATTCTTTTCTGCGAATTCGACGGACCCCGAAACCGAAAAATTTATGTCCGGTTTTTGAAATGACAAATAACACC
>JAABTD010000088.1 GCA_011390065.1 Desulfobacteraceae bacterium | reverse complement strand
CCGCGGCCATCTTCGCTCTGGTCATCGGCGTGATACTGTTGTTTTCCAATTTTTCAGCGGCAGCGCCAATTTCTGTTGCGGCGCTTTTTAGCGCCGGCATCTGCATGGGATTCGGCGCCATCGGCTCCGGCGTCGGATCGGGCTTTCCAGCAGGTGAAGCATGCGAAGGCGTTGCTCGCCAGCCTGCCATGAAAGGGCATCTCACGACCAATATGCTGATCGGTTCCGCCGTCAGCCAGACGCCCGCCATTTTTGCGATGGTCGTGGCGTTTATGCTGATGTTTATCAACTTCTCCGGCGCACCGCTGCATCCGACATCGGCGGCTTTGCTGGGTGCGGGTTTTGCCACCGGACTTGCCGCCATCGGCTCGGGGCTCGGCAGCGGGCTCGCCGCCGGGGCCAGTTGCCAGGGATCAGCCAGGCAACCGCTCACCGCCTCCAACGTAACGATCATCATGCTGGTGGGACAAGCCGTCGCCCAAACGCCGTCGATTTTCGGCCTCTTGATCAGTTTCGTGCTCATATTCAAATCCCATGCGCCGTCAGAAACCCTGGGCGCATCCATGGCCCTGGCATCGGCCGGCCTCTGTACCGGTTTCGGCGGCATCGGCCCCGGCGTCGGCAATGGCATGACGGCGCAAAGCGCCGTAGCATGGGTTGCACGAAATGTTAAAGAGGAAGCGGTATTGATGCGGACGATGCTTGTTGGACAGGCGGTCTCACAATCCACGGCCATTTATGCTATGGTAATTGCATTGGCGCTTATATTCTTAATTTAGCACCCTAATTTAACCTTATCACCTGGAGGTAATCATGGCAATCGAAGGTATTGATTTGATCAAAGCGGCCTCATTCCTAGGCGCAGGTTTGGCAATGGGTCTGGGCGCAATCGGCCCCGGAGTTGGTGAAGGCATGGTTGGCGCTAAAGCATGCGAAGCAATCGGCAAAAACCCTGGAGAAGCCGGACTGTTAACCCGAACCATGCTTGTGGGTCAGGCAGTTTCGGAATCCACCGGCATCTATTCGCTGGTTATTGCACTCCTGTTGCTTTTCGTCGTCTGATTCTTTCTCCACAACAACGGAATATTTGCCAATGGAAATCGTCAGCAATATAGCCCTGATCAGCATCAACGAGACGATTATCGTCCAGCTCCTTTCCTTTTTGATCTTTTTATTCCTGATCAACCGGGTGATGTTTCGGCCTCTGGAAGGAGCGATGGCTGAAAGAACCGCTTATATCCAAGCGCTTCAGACAGAAATCGGCGAAGCTGAAAGCGAGCTGAACAAGGTCTCCAGACTGCTTGAGCGACAGGAAGCGGCGACCCGGGAACAGGCCCATGCCCTCCGTCACGATATGGAAGAGGCGGGCGGCAATCGGGCAGGAGAAATATTATCCAGCGTTCGGAAGGAAGTCGCGGAACTCAAGAGCCAAGCCGAAGAAGAAGTAGCGGCCCAACTTTCCGAAGCTCGGAAATACCTTGAAAAGGAATCCGAGGATCTGTCAGTTCGCATTATGGAAAAAATTCTGGATCGGGGGGTTGGCAAATGAAAGGGAGACATCGGATCATCCTGAGAGCCGTCGTCGCCTCCGCGCTGCTGATGTTCGTTATGGGGGCAGTCGACGCCGTGGCGGCCGAAACCTCCGGTAGTTGGCGTCAGACATACGATATGATCATGGTATGGGTCAATTTCGGGATACTGGCGTTCATCATCGTCAAATTCGGCAAAGCCCCGCTCATGGATTTTCTTCTCAACCGCAAAGCGGAACTGGCCAGAGAAATCGGCGATATAGAAGAGAAGAAGGAAGCGGTTACCGCCCGGATCGAAGACGCCTATCGCGTTCTCGACCAGAGCGACGCCCGCTTCGCCGAACTCAAAAAGAAAATCGTGCAGCAGGGTGAGAAAAAGAAACAGGAGATCATCGAAGACGCTCAAGAACAGAGCCGTCTGATTCTGGAAACGGCCAAACAGAAGATCGAAAGCCGGATCGTTCGCGCCAAATCGACGTTCCGCGCCGAACTGATCGACGCCGCTGCCGAAAAAGCCTTGGAGCGGCTGCCAAAAGAGATCACCGAAGAAGATGACCGAAAGCTGGTCGAACAGTATCTGGCCGCGAGCATGAAATAACCCCCGGCGCCGCCATAACTCTTTCTACGCTGTTTATGCTAAAAGGCCGGCTTGAAAACGTTTCAAGCCGGCCTTTTGGTCTTTCAGAAACGAACAGCCCGAATGGGCCGTCATTCCTCAAACAGCGATTGAAGATCGGGATGATCCCGGATCACCCGCATGAACTGCTCTGTCCGGTGATCCAAACGGCTTTTCATCACCCGCAGCAATCGCTGGGAAAAGATATACCCCATGCAATGATCGGCTTCAAGGATATCCTTGAGCTTCTGCCCCCGGATGGAAAAGACTTCGCTAGGCTCGGCGCTGACGGCGTCGCTGCTGTAAAACCGCACATCCAGCATAGAAGACCAGCCAAAGGAATATCCCGGCTTGACGCTGCCCACGGCCACGCTCATCTTCTCGGATATCCGTTTTTCGAACAGAATTTTTCCCCGTTTGAGCATGTAAAACCGGTCAGCCGCATCGCCCTGGCGGAATACATATTCCCGTTCGCTGAAATTAAGGACATCCACGACAGGGCGCAGCTTGTCCAGCATCTCATCAGTGAGATAGCCCAACATGACGATTCGTTTGAGTTCATCCCGGCTGATCATAGTTTCTCCTTATGGCATATGACGCGACGCCTTCTCAGTTGACCCAGAACAGCAAGACCAGGAACAGGGCCGCTGCGGCCGCTCCCAGGCCGATGGGAAGTGAAAGCGTATCGAAGGTTGCGTGGATCTTCCGTTTATATCCATCCAGATTTTCCCTGTCTGCACCCATCATGGCTTTAAACGGCGACGCAAAAAAAACAACCAGCAGCGCCGGCCCGTCCTTGGCGATCCAAGCCAGAAATCCGGGCAGCTTCCGGGCGAAGAGTTCCTCACAAACCGCATTGAGGCGGTTCAACCCCTGATCCATCAGACGGTAGAGAACCCGGACCCCTTTTCGGTAGAACCAATCCACATCGACATTGATGGACCGCATCTCCGCAGGATAATAGCCGGACAGCATCAGCAGGCAGAATGCCAGCAGACCGAACATGAGCAATTGAAGCTTCTCTACCACATGGACCACCGTATAGGGCGCATAATCAACCGGATAGGGCAGGATATGATAGAGCGGCTGGGGGAATACGCCGATCAACACGCATAAAAAAGCGGCCATGCCCATGGCGGCCAGCATGTTGAACGGCGGTTCCTCCGCCCGAATGCCCGAATCACGACCAAAAAAGGCGAAATAGGGGACCTTCACATAGGGGAAAATACCGGCCGAAGCGAACTGGAGCATCAGCCAGACCACGGCCAGATGGCTGTAAGCCGCGGCGCTGACGATCATGGATTTGCTCACGAATCCGCTGAAAAAGGGAAAGGCCGCGATGGAGGCCGCCCCGATGATGCAAAAAAAGCAGGTAAGCGGCATGGTTTTGTAAAGCCCGCCCAGTTCGGTGCATCGAATCTTGCCGGTCATCTGGAGCACCGATCCGGCGGCCATGAAGAGCAGGGCCTTGTACAGAATGTGACAGAAGGCATGGGCCACGGCGCCGTTGATGGCCAGCTGGGTGCCGATGCCGATGGCGCACATCATGAATCCCACCTGGTTGACCAGGCTGTAGGCCAGCACCCGCCGGATGTCGTTTTCCAGCACCGCGTAGAAAATGGGAATCACCGTCATCAGCGCCCCCAGCCAGATCAGCAATTCCGTGCCGGCGAAGGTCCGGGCCATGACGTAGACGGCGCTTTTGGTGGTGAAGGCGCTCAGAAAGACCGCCCCCGCCACGGTGGCCTCGGGATAGGCGTCCTGGAGCCAGGGGTGCAACGGCGGGATGGCCGCGTTGACGGCGATGCCGATGAAGATCAGCCAGGTGTCCGCCCCGGCCAGTTGCATGTGGCCGAACTGAAGCGTACCGGTCCGGTGGACGTAGAGAACGATGCCCGCCAGAAGGCACAAACCGCCCAGCACATGAACCAGAATATACCGGAAAGCAGCCGCCTGAGCGGATTTCGTCCGCCGGGCTAAAATCAGGAAGGTGGAAGCTACGGCCATCACCTCCCAGAAGATGTAGAGGGTGAACAGATCCCCGGCAAAAGTCACGCCCAGGGCGCCCCCGGCATAGCAGAGGCCGGAGACGTACTGGAGGTCGTCGTCGACCTTCAGGGCGTAGATCAGCGAAATGAAGGAAATGAGGGTGAAGATGTAGCCGAAGATCCGGCTGAGCCGGTCCACCCGGCCGAGGGTCAGATCGTAGTGGAGCAGCCGGAACTGCCAGTGAATCCCCTCCGGGACCGTCAGAAGCACATAAAAAGCCGCCAGCGGAAGCAGCAGCATGAAGGCGGATTTGACCCGGCCCCTGAGCAGGGGGATGAACAGCGCGCCGATGATGAAAATCAGCGCCGGAGGCATGCCTGTACCGAAGGATAGGGAATTCATGAGTCTTCCGGCCTGTCGTAGTAGTCTTCATCCCTTCGAATCAACCGCCGCAGCCCCTTGGCGATGAAGATCAGGGCCACGCAGGAGACGAACCCGTAGGTGGCGAAAAACCCGAACTGACCCTCCCAGGGAAACGCCGCGTGCTTGTGGATGATGAAATCGAGCAGCACCAGCACCACCAGCGAGGCGTAGAATACGCGCAGCAGCCGTTTGACGTTGTCCGGATTGTCGAAAATCTTCAGTTCCCGTTTCATGGGCAGTCGGCTCCCGGTCCGTGGTCTTTAAAAAAGGCTCCTGAGAAAAATGAATGCCAGATGAATCACGGCGATAACCAGCACAAACGCGAATATCTTCGGATATCCCGGAACCGGCTCGTGGGCCAGGATCATTTTTTCGTCTTCGCTCATCAGCGGCCTCTTTCACTCGTCTCTCAATATGAAAAATTCGGCGGCGCTCAATCGTAGTGAGTCGTTCCGTGAGTTTCACATCCTATGTTCATATCGCGCTATTATAGGGCATTGATCATCGTTTCGGCCATTTTAGGGCGAACACAAGGTTCGCCCCTACCGAAATCGTCGGTTGCGTCGTAGGGGCGATCCTTGTGATCGCCCTTTTTTGGCGGGATCGCCCCTTTTGGCCGGGACTTTGATAAATGCCCATGATAGCTATTGCGCCCGCTTGTCCGGCACCAAAGAAATCAAAGTGCGCAATGCGTTGTTGACCGCATCCGAAGTAGGAAAATACGCCCGTACATCGTCATCAAGGACGACCGTCTTTTCTCCTAACACTCGTCTTTCGGAGAATGTCCCATCGCTATGATAAACCCGAATGATACAGCCATCTTCCTTCAACCTCTTGGCATATTTTCCACGTACGCCCCCGGAAAAATCATATTCCGGCAACATTTCATCATCCGGTTTTTCTTTAGATGTCGTCATTTTCGTATTGTTTTCGTTCATTTCGTATAGCTTTTCGAGCACTAATTAAACGGATAACATCTTCTCGTTCAGTAAAACTAACGATAATCACCCGATTCTTATTTGACGCGCCGATAATAAGCCATCTTTCTTCATTATCGGAATGCTCAATATCAGCTTTTACAATTGAAAAATCGTCAGTAAAAACTGTTTGTGCTTCATTAAAACTAACACCATGCTTTCGTTTGTTGACAGCGGCTTTTTCTTCATCCCATTCAAATCTTATTGCCATTTCATTTGGCGCCTATCTCTATTTTGATCCTAAAATCTGTACCACCGCCAGCTTCGCCAAGTCCAGAAACGGTTGCGGAAAGAGGAACAACAAAATCGATATAAACGCCGTCAGTTTCAACGGAATCAAACACCAAATCGGCGCTTCGCCCATCCGGTTGTCGAATTTGGATTCTTCGGCTGTGCAGAAAAACGCCCGGTAGACAATGGGCAGAAAATAAGCCGCATTGAGCAGCGAACTGGTCAGGATGACGACCAGCATCACATATTGACGGGCTTCCAGGGTTCCCAGCGCCAAAAACCATTTGCTGATGAAGCCGCCGCAGGGCGGAAGCCCGATGACGCTCAACGAGCCGATGAAAAAGGCCGTCATGGTGATGGGCATCCGCTTGCCGATGCCCGTCATGTCGCTGATGTTCTTGACGCCGGTGGCCACGAAAATCGCCCCGGCGCAGAAGAAGAGGGTGATCTTGCCGAAGGCGTGCATGGCGATGTGAAGCATGCCGCCCGTCAGCCCCTGGGGCGTGAGAAGCGCCGCCCCCAGAACGATATAGGAAAGCTGGCCGATGGTGGAAAAAGCCAGCCGCCGCTTCAACCCGTCCTGGGACAGGGCGATAAGGGAGGAAACAATGATCGTAAAAGCCGCGATGTAGCACACCACGGTCCCCAGCCCGATCCCCGTGAGCAGATCGGCGCCCATCACGCCCGTCAGAACCCGGAAAATGCAGAACGCCCCCACTTTCACCACGGCCACCGCATGGAGCAGCGCACTGACCGGCGTGGGGGCCACCATGGCGGCCGGCAGCCAGGAATGGAAGGGCATCACCCCGGCCTTGGCGAACCCGAAGAGAAACATCAGCACCAGCGCCATCAACACAGCGGGGGGGACGGAGGACGGCATGATCCCCTGGGTCGCGAAATCGAGGGTCCCCGACACCCCGTAAACATAGACCATGGCCGGGAGCGCCAGCCCGATGGATGATCCCACGATGTAAAGGATATATTTTCGTCCTGAACTCCGCGATTCCATGTCCTGGTGATGGGTGACCAGAGGATAGGTGGCGAATGACAGCATCTCGTAGAAGAGATACAGCGTGAGCAGGTTGGCGGAAAAGGCGACCCCCACGGTTGCGGAAAGGGAAAGGGCGAAAAAACAGTAATAGCGGGTCTGGCCGTGCTCGTCCAGCCCCCGCATGTAACCGATGGAATAGGCCGACGTGACGATCCAGAGAAAAGAAGAGACCAGGGCGAAGAGCAGTCCGAAGGCGTCCACCCGGAAGGCGATGGCCGCCCCCGGCAACACCTGGACCATCGTCCATTCCAGGGTCGCTCCCCCCAGGACCGCCGGAACCATGGAGGCCACGATCAGGAATTTGATGCCGGCGGCGGCAAATGTCCAGGCTTCCCGCAGGTTGGGACGGTTGCCGCTCCAGATGATCATCGGAACGACCAGAATGGAAATCAAAACAGCGAAAAGAGGCTTTAGGGAGACAATGAGGTCCATGGGTCAGATAATCTGCGCGGGAATGGCGTATTGAATAATGGCCGATACCAGATTGCCGCTGTAAAGCCCCAGAACCACCAGCAGCACTGCAACAACGACAAGGGGCGCCAGCATGGACGTCGGGGCTTCTGCCATGGGTGAAGGGTCGTTGCGATGATGGCCGTGACCCTGCCCGAGGGGTTCGAAATAAGCGATCTCGAAAATCCGGAAAAAAAGCACCACATTGACCAGGCTGGAAAAGAGCAGGGCGGCCACAAATCCGTAATGGCCCGCTTCAATGCCGCCGGAAATCAAATACCATTTGCTGAAAAAACCACAGGTGGGCGGCACGCCGATGATGGACAGCCCGCCGGCGGCCAGGGCCGCCATGGACAGGGGCATCTTCCGGAACATGCCCTGAAGACCTGCCAGCCGGTCTTCCCGGATGCGGGTCAAAAGCGCCCCGGCCGCCAGAAAAACGCACAGGGTCATGGCGGCGTCGTTGACGATATGAAGGATCGAACCGGTCATGCCGGCGCGATTGCCCAGCCAGAATCCGCCCACCATGTACCCGACTTCGGCCACGACAATGTAGGAGAGGATATGCTTCAGCCGGTTCTGGGCCAGGGCCAGCGCCGATCCCATGACAATGGCGATCACCGCCAGCCAGACGATGGCGTTGCCGATGTCCAGGATATCGAAGGCGTAATCAGGTGTGAATACCGTCAGGGTGAGCCGGATCATCACATAGATCATCACCTTGGTGGTCAGGGGCGCGATGAGAATGGAAGCGGCCGACGGGGCATGGGAATAGGCGTTGGGCAGCCAGCCATGGAGGGGAAAAAACGCCATTTTGACGAACAGACCGGTCAAACAGATGAAAAAGGCCAGGGCGACCACATGGGAATCATAAACAGCGGGCAGCCGTTGGGCCAAATCGGCCATATTGAGGGTGCCGGTCATCAGGTACAGATAACCGATGCCCAGCAGATAGAACGACGCGCCGATGGTGCCCATCAGGATATAGTTGAGCCCGGCCAGCGGGGCCCGCTTTTCACCGATGCCGATGAGGGCGTAACCGGTCAGGGAGGCGACTTCCAGCAGCACGTAAAGGTTGAAGGCATCTCCTGTCAGAAGGATGCCGGCAAGTCCGGTGACAAAGAGGACGAACAGAGTGTAGAAAGGAACAATGCGTTCGGCAAATTCCTCTTTCACGCATTTCCTTGTGGCGATTAATCCCACCAGAGCTGCGGCCAGCACCGCTATCAGCACCAGAGCATTGAGATGGTCCACATGATACGCAATGCCCCAGGGAGGGTTCCATCCGCCCATTCCATAGGCAGCCGCTCCGCTGGAAAGAACGCGCCCCATAAGTCCGACGGCCGAGAGCAACGCGACCGTCAGGGCCGCCAGAGCAATGGGAAAGGACAGACGCGGCTTGAACCATCCCAGCATGGTGATCAGCAATGCCGACAGAAGCGGCACAATAACCGGCAGGGCGGGAAGATGCTGGCTCATTGGTCGCCGCCTGCCCGGGCCCGGATGCTGTCGGCGATCTCGTCCTCCTCCAGACTGCCGTACTGCCGATAGACCTTGACGGCCAGCGTCAGGGCGACTCCCAAGGTGGCCACTGAGACCACAATGGCGGTGAGCATGAGCACATGGGGCAGGGGGTTGATATAGTCGACGGCCCGGGCGCTGTGTCCGCTCATACCGTGCCCATGGGTTATGATGGGGATGCCGGCATCCCGCTTGGCGGCGGTGGAGACATAGAAAAGGATAATGGCGGTCTGGAAGATGTTCATTCCGATGATCTTTTTGATCAGATTTTTCTTGGCGATAATGGCGTAAATGCCGATCATCATCAGAACGATGAACCCCCAGTAATTGAATTTACCGGCCAGAAAAGCGATCCACTCGTTCATGGGCATCGGTCTCCGTTACAGGCCTTCCTGGTGGCGCCCCACCGAGGCGAGATTGTAATAAATCCATACCATAGCCGACATGACGGCGAGGCCGACCCCGATCTCCACCACCAGAATCCCCAGAGACCGGGCCTGGATCGCGTCCACGCCGAAAAGAGGCGACAGAGCCGCATAATCGAGAAAATTAGCCCCCATCAGCAGACACAGCGCACCGGCCCCGGCGTAGATGAAGACGCCGGCGGCGCAGAACACCGCACTGACCGTCTCCCCCATCCGTCCAATGGCCATCCGCAGATTCTGGGATAAGGCATATAAGATAAGCGAAGATCCCAGGATCACCCCGCCCTGGAATCCACCGCCCGGACTGTGATGGCCGTGGGCGATGACGTATAGCCCGAACAACTGAATAAAGGGAATGATGAGTCGGGTGGTGGTCTTGACGATCATGTCGTGGGGGACCCAGGTGGGGTCTATCGGTTCGAACTCATTGGATTGGGGCGCTTTCCCGCCGGGATCAATGCGAAGGATGATGCCTGTCGGAAGGTGGCGATAGAGCTTTTCCGACGGACTCCGCTCATCTTCTCGGAATACGCGCAACAGAAAAAAACAGGCCATGGCCGCCGAGAAGACCACCGCTGTCTCAAACAGGGTATCGAATCCCCGGTAGTCGGCCAGCACCGCTGTGACGATGTTGGGCACCGAGGTCTCCGCAACCGCCTCTTCGATGTAATGGGGGGAGACATGGCTGGCAGGCGGAGAAAGGGGGTCGCCGAAATCAGGGAATCCCGCCGTTCCGAAAATCAGGATGCCCCCGCACAACAGTACGGATGCCAGGGCGACGATCTTCAATCTCTGGTCCTCCTTGTGGTCCGGAATACCGCGGCGACAAAAAGGACGGTGCTGACCCCTGCCCCTACTGAGGCCTCGGTGAATGCCACATCCACGGCCCCCATTATGGCCCACAGTATGCACATGAGAAAACTGTAGGCGCCGAAGAGGATGGCGGCGCCCAGAAGGTCCCGAACCGTAATGGCGCCAATGCCGCTGATGATGACGAAAACCAGAATCAACATGTCCATCGGCCAGCTCATGGTTCCTCCCTGCTGATATCCTGGGTCCAGGGTTCCAGGCCTGCCCGAACCCCCGCATCCACGATGGCGTGGGTGGCCGTCGGGCTGGTGATGAAGACGAAAACCACAATGAACATGATCTTCAATCCCGTCAGCACCTCCCCGAGGGAGAATTCCTGGATCGTGTACAAGGCCACTCCCAACATGGACATGAGCAGTCCCATGGTGTCGAGTTTTCCCGCCGGGTGGAGGCGGGAGTAGAAATCCGGCATCCGGATAATGCCCACGGCCCCGCCTGTGAAAAAAAGCAGGCCGAGGAGCACGAACACAACGGCCATAAAATTCATCAACTGATGTCTCCTTCCTTTTGCGTCCCTTCGATTTCATCAAAGAGTCCTTTCCGCTTCTGAAAATACCGGGAAGCGGCGATCACTGTGACGAAATTGAGCATGGCGTAGGCCAGGGCGATGTCCACAAACATCTCGACCCTGTGATACAGCAACCCCGTCAGGATCAGCAGGGCCGTGGTTTTGCTTCCGATGGCATTGACCCCGATCAACCGATCCAGCACAGTGGGTCCGATCACCGCCCTGTAGAGGGAAAAGATGATCAACAATGCCATGAAAATGGCGGCGAACAGAAAAAAATGATGCATAGCGTCGTCACTCTTTGAATATGTCCGCGATTCTCGCATCCATGATCAAGGGAAGGCTCTTCCCTGATTCAATGTCGATGGCGTGGAAGGTGATGTGGCCGTAGATGGATATATGAATCGTGATGGTGCCGGGGGTCAGCGTGATGGAATTGGCCAGTGTCACCCGGGAGATGTCGCTTTTAAGTTTGGAGTCGAATTCCATGATCCGGGGGTCGATGAGACGCATCATCCGGGGGTGGAAGACGAGATACATGACATGGATGTTGGCCGCCAGCACCTCATAGAGGAGCCAGGGAATGTATTTAATGAAGCGGAACCAGATCCCGGGAAGCCGCATGACATCAGGAGACGGCAGGAGTAGATCGGCGGAAAACAGGGTCACCAGGAAACAGGAAGCAACCCCTAAACCGATATGGAGCAAATCGAACCGCCCCGACAACAGCAGCCAGATGACAAAGAGGATGACAAAGGTGATGATGCGGGAAGCGCGGGATTTTTCAGGTTGAACATCGGAGGGACTGGGCGTACCCTGTTCATAGGACCGATTCTGGGGGGATACCTTCGCCTGCTCAACCAAATGAACGCTCCCGTCTCTTCTGAGGTTAGAGTTTACGGTTCCAAGCGAGCTGCGATTGCGCTGAGGCAGCGTTATTATTTATAAAAGAAAACAACAGAAAAGTCAATGATCCGAAACATAGGTCGGCGCTCGATCCGGCGAAACCGAACCGCCAAAGGGGCCGAACCGTCTTCTGAATCGCCCGCCGGGCATGATTCGCGCCAGAGGACGGCCGAAAAGAAAATCGAGAATCTCCGGATCGATTCCGGATCGCTCCGTCACCAGGTTTCGCATTTCGCGATCATAAGCCATGATCCGCGCCAGGGCGCCACGGTCCGGATCATCGCCGGCCATCAACCGCCCAATGCGATCCAAACCGCATTCTTTTTCATGCGTCGCAGCCAGATCCCACAGCCCGGAGATGGTTCCCAACAGGTGTTGTCGAGAAAGGCGGTCGCGCCGGTACATCGCCTCGATCTCCGCGGTGTCCCAGCATTTCAGGATTCGACACTCCATGGGCCGATTCTCGTAGATGGCGCACCCCTTTTCCGCATCATTGAAAAATCGGCAGGCCCGCCCGCCGTCCGCTTCTCTTATCTTGATGATTTCCGCCTCCAGAGGCGCCACCTCGCCCCGGATGTTTTCCCACGCCGGTTCCCCCTTGCGGAGCGTATAGAGATGTTTCAAAAGAATGGCGCCCCCTTCAATGAGCGGACGATCAGCAAGATGAAGGGCCGGCCCTCCTTTCCGGCAGCAGGTTCCGCATCGGCGACATTGGATTTGTGGGCTCATGGAGGGGACCCTACTCCCGATACTTTTCCCGGATGGCCTTGATCACATCAAATATCTGGAAAAAGACCTCCACAATGGAAGGATCGAAATGCGTGCCGGCATCCTGCTCGATCACCTCCAGGATTTTCTCGTCCGGCCAGGGTTCTTTATAGGAACGCCGGGAAGAGAGCGCATCGAATACATCGGCCAGGGCGGTGATGCGGGCGGCCACGGGGATCTCATCGCCCTTTTTGGGAGCGGACATGGGAATGGCGTCGGCCCGGATGTCCGGAATCTGACCCGGATACCCTGTCCCATTCCACTTCTCATGGTGGTTGAGGGCGATATCGTAGCTCATCTCGTCCAGACTGGAGGTGTTCTGAAGGAAAAGACGCGCGCCGAAAATGGTGTGCCACCGCATGATGCTGAACTCTTCTTTGTCCAGCTTTCCGGGTTTTTTCAGTATGATGTCGGAGATGCCCACCTTGCCCACATCATGGAGCATGGCGGAAAGTCGAATGACGTCCCGGGTCCTGCGGATGGTATTCCGGTCGACCCCGTGGACCATGGCCCACTGCTGATAGAGTTCCGCCGAATAGGCCCCGACGCGCTGGACATGGGCCCCCGTTTCATGGGGATCCCGCAATTCGGCCATCTTCATCATCCGGAGGATCAATTCCCTGTTCATGATGCCCCGTTCGATGGCCAGGGAGGCATGGTTGGCAAACAGGGGCATGTAGTCCTGGCTCTCTTTGGAAAAGGGCGCGGGCTTGCCCCCTTCGTCCCTGGCATTGATGAGCTGCATCACGCCCACCAGCCGTTCGGAGAAGGAACCCAAGGGAATGGCCAGCACGGAGACTGTTTTATAGCCGGATTTCCGGTCATAGGCCGGGTTGAACCGGTAGGGGAGATCCTCGCGCAGCTCATAGGCGTCATCGATGACCACCGTTTCCCCGGTCAGGGCCGCGTAGCCCACAATGGATCGTGTGCTGACGGGCAGTCTGAAATCGGCGTACAGCGCCACATTGGCCTCGTCCTTTGGAAACAGGGTGTCGTTCTGAACGTAGGAGAATCGAAGGGTCTCTTTTTCTTTCAAAAAAATCGAGCCCGCATCGGCGTTGGCGAGCTTTCTCGCCTCATAAAGCGTCTTGTCGAGGATGGTGTCCACATCTTTCAGAAGGTTGAGTTCCTCAATGGTCTTGAAAATCGACACCACCTTGTTGCTGGATAGGTGCATATCCTGGCGCATCCGTCACCTCTCGGATAGGGGTCCTGTTGAAATCGGTTCTCTGCTTCATTATCGGAAAAGAGGCGAACCTGTCAAATTAAAACAGCGCTTTAAACCGGGATGCGCAGGCAATCCAAAAAAGGCCGCGTCAAATCCGGGAAGGCATTCCGGATCGGACGCGGCCAGGGAGCTAAAGATGCGGATCACGTACGTTGCTGTAACGTCAGACGGTTTCGCCGCCGGCAACCAGAGGGGACAGCCTGCCGGCGGGCTTCTCGGCGCCGCCGCCGAATCCGGAAACCGTTCCCATGCCGCCGTGGGACAGAATCTCGAAATCCGGGTAGGCGTTGCCGCCGTGTTCGCTTATGTCGAGCCCTTCCATCTCTTCTTCGGGGGAGACCCGGAGTCCGACGGTCTTTTCGATGGCCTTGAACATGGCGAAGGCCGTCACGAAGGTCCAGACAAAGCAGGCCGCGATGCCCAGAAGCTGCACCCCGATGATCTGAAGGCTTGTGCCGCCGATGTTGAAGATGCCGGCGGCCAGGGTGCCCCAGGCGCCGCAGACGCCGTGGACCGAAACGGCGCCCACCGGGTCGTCGATCCTGATCCGGTCGAAAAAGAGGACCGAGAGAACCACGATGACGCCCGCGATGGCCCCGATGAGGACCGCGCTCAACGGAGTGACGTTGGCGCAGCCGGCCGTGATGCCCACCAGCCCGGCCAGGGCCCCGTTGAGACTCATGCCGACTTCCGGTTTGCCGAATTTCATCCAGGAGGTGAACATGGCCATCACCGCGCCGGCGGCGGCCGCGAGATTGGTGTTGACGAAGATCATGGCGATGGATTTATCCGCCGTGGTGGTGGAGCCGGGGTTGAATCCGAACCATCCCAGCCAGAGGATGAAGACGCCCAAGCCCGCCAGGGGCATGTTGTGGCCCAGGATCGGACGGACCGAACCGTCCTTGGCGTACTTGCCCATCCGGGGGCCCAGCACGATGGCGCCGGCCAGGGCCGCCCAGCCGCCCACGGAATGGACCACGGTGGAGCCGGCGAAATCGATAAAGCCGAACCCTTCCAGCCAGCCGCTTCCGTTATAGAGGCTGCCCCAGGCCCAGGACCCGAAAATGGGGTAGATCAGCGCGCTGAGGACGGCGCTGTAGCACAGGTATCCGACGAACTTGGTCCGTTCCGCCATGGCGCCCGATACGATGGTCGCGGCCGTTGCGGCGAACACCACCTGGAACATCCAGAAGGCCAGCACCCACGGATCGTCGCCCGGCGTGAAATCGGACAGGAAAAAACCGGACGTTCCGATCCATCCTGATTTGGAGACGCCGAACATGAGCCCGAACCCGATGGCCCAGTAAAAGAGCGAGCCCATGGAGAAGTCCATGAGGTTCTTCATCATGATGTTGATGGCGTTCTTCGCCCGGGTGAATCCCGCCTCGACCATGGCGAACCCCGCCTGCATAAAAAAGACCATGGCGGCTGCGATGAGGGTCCAGAGAAAATTGGCGTGGGTCTGGACCAGTTCAATGGCGGCTGAATTGGTCAGGACCGTCGGATCTTCGTCCGCGGCCCAGGCGCCGGCGGCGCCGGTCAGGGCGAACAGCAGGGTTAAGAGTGTTTTTTTCATGATGCTTTCTCCTCCTTGGCTACGGTTAGGATAGGTATTTGTGGATGTTGCCGTTCCATTCGCTTCGCAATCTCATGTTCCCGGGAAAAACTCGTTTTGCTTTCAAGAGATGCAATGGAAATGCCAAGGAGAAAATAGATTACAAATTTTTCAATAACTATTCGTTAATTACGCATTTATAAATTTAAACAGTAAATAATCACCCTGCCAGCCCCCCATTTTCGTGATTCACGACCGAATATAAAGACATTTTTGTTATATAACTTTTTATACAGTACAATTTTGTTGGTTAAAACAAAAAGAACTGCGAAAAGCGGCGTTTCTCAGATGAACAAAGGAAGGGGGAGTTGTTGATGACACCGGGGCGCGTCGGCGTCTCCGGCGAAATTGGAGAGGGTGATGCCCAGCAGCCGGACCTTTAGACGACCGGCCGCCGTCTTGGAGAGGAGATCGGCGATGTGGGTCATGATGACGTCCGCGGTTTCCACCGGGGCGGAGAGGGTGGCGCTTCGGGTCACGGTCTGAAAATCGGCGTATTTCACCTTCAACACCACGGTGCGGGCCTGAATTTCATGGGTTTGGATCAGGATTTCCAGTTTGCGGGCGATCTCCTGGAGAATGGCCATCATCTGCGCGGGATCATCGATGTCCTCGGCAAGGGTCGTCTCCTTCCCCAGAGATTTCCGTATCCGTTCCGGGGTGACCGGCCGGTTGTCTCTGCCTCTGGCGATGGCGTAAAAGAAGCGACCGGCTTTTCCGAAATGGCGGAGCAATTCCGAAATCTCCGCCCGCCGGAGATCCGCCCCGGTCCGGATGCCCAGGGCGTGCATGCGGGCTTCCGTAGAGCGACCTACGCCGAAAAACCTGCCGATGGGCAATCGGTCGATGAAATCTCCGGCCATCTCCGGGGTGACCACGGTGATCCCGTCAGGTTTGTCAAAATCCGAGGCGACCTTGGCCAGAAACTTGTTGAAGGAGACGCCGGCTGATGCCGTCAGCCTTGTTTCTTCCCGGATCTTTGTTTTGATCTCCTGGGCGATGCGGGTGGCCGAGCCCATCTGCGGCTTGTTTCGGGTGACGTCGAGAAAGGCCTCGTCCAGAGACAGCGGTTCCACCAGATCGGTATACCGCAGGAAAATTTCCCGAATCTGGCAGGAAACGCGCCGATACACCTCGAATCGGGGCCGCAGGAAAATCGCCCCCGGGCATCTCCGGCGGGCGGTAACGGCGGCCATGGCCGAATGGATGCCGTATCGACGCGCTTCATAAGAACAGGCGGCCACCACGCCGCGCCGGTCAGGGTCGCCGCCCACGATAACCGGTTTGCCCCGGAGTTCCGGTCGATCCCGCTGTTCAACAGACGCATAAAAGGCATCCATATCGATGTGGATGATCTTCCGTATGGCGCTTTTGGCTGCATCAGGAGCGGTAATCGGCATTGATGCGGACGTACTCCACGGAAAAATCGCAAGTCAGCGCCGAGGCCCTGCCCTCCCCCATGTTCAATGCCACGGAAATGGTAAAAGCAGGTTTTTTCAACACTTCGGCGGATCGTGCTTCCGCCGCCTCGCCGCATCCCGTTCCGTTTTCCACCATGAGAACATCGTCGAAACGGATGGCGATCCGGTCCGGATCCACCGGCACGCCGGCCCGGCCGACAGCGGCCATGATCCGGCCCCAGTTGGCGTCTTCGCCGAAGAGCGCGGTCTTGACCAGGTTCGAGTGGGCCACGGCGTCGGCGACGGCCATGGCCTCTGCATCCGACTCGGCCCCGCTCACGGCGATCTCCACCAACTTGGTCGCTCCTTCCCCGTCCTGAACGATCATCCGGGCCAGTTCCAGGAGAACAGCATCCAGAGCCGGGCCGAAAACGGCCTCTTTGTCCGGGGAATCGACCACCGCGCCGGACTGACCGTTGGCCATCAATAAAACGGTATCGTTTGTAGAGGTGTCGCCGTCCACCGTGATCCGGTTAAAGGACCGCTCCACGGCCCGGGTCAGGGCGTTCCGAAGTATTTCAGGGGCGGCGGCCGCATCGGTGCAGACGAAACACAGCATGGTGGCCATGTCGGGGCGGATCATTCCCGATCCTTTGGCCACGCCGACCACGGTAAAAGGATGGCCATCGATGACCCCGGTACGGGAGACGATCTTCGGCACGAGATCAGTGGTGAGCATGGCCTCGGCCACGTCCATCAACCGGTCCGGACCCAGGGTTTCCATGAGATCCGGCATGGCTCTCGCCACCTTTTCGATGTCCAGGGGTTGACCGATCACGCCCGTGGAGGCCACCAGCACATCCTCTTCCGCGACCCCAAGCCCCTCGGCCGCCAATCGCGCCATGGAGACAGCATCCGCCATCCCCTTGGATCCGGTGCAGCAGTTGGCGTTCCCGCTGTTGACGATCACCGCCCGGCAAACACCGGATGCGATGCGCTCCCGATCCAGACGCACAGGGGCCGCCTGGACGCGGTTCCGGGTAAACACGCCGGCCACGCTGGCCGGGACTTCGGAGTAAATGACGCCCAGATCCTTCACCCCTTTTTGCTTCTTCAATCCGGCGGCCACCGCGCCGGCGGTAAAACCTCGGCAAAATCGATTTTCCATCCTGATTGCAACGCTCCTGGGTTAAAGATGATATCGTTTCAAACGCTCTGTTTTTATTTGACAGAAGCATCGAATCCTGTCAATCTGCTTTGTTGTTGACGATACCCCCCGACCCCTCAGGAAAGGACGGCAGGACGGCATGAAACATCAAACAACAATGGCGTGTCCGCGGTGCGGTGTAGATCGGAAGA
>JAABTD010000289.1 GCA_011390065.1 Desulfobacteraceae bacterium | reverse complement strand
ACGGATCGCCTGAATGGCAACCCGGCTGTCTCTGAAAGACCCGTGGCTTTCCGTCTCTGCCTCGCGACAGATTTGGCTTTTACATTAGTTACATAAAGTTTCCTTTCTCAAAGCAAATAGGGCGCCAGTTGAATAATGAAGGGTAAAAATTTGCAGAATGAATGTGATTATAACACATTATAAATACTGTCGAAATCCTTTACACCATGTTGTCGTCTAAGATTTTCACTTCAAATTACAAAAATACGTAATTGGCAACATTCAAGGCTGTTTCATGTAACTCAAATTACGAATTCTTTCGCCAACGGCGATGCCTGATGCCGAACTTCTTGATCTGATAGTTTAATTTTCTGGGGCTGATGCCCAGCAATTTCGCAGCGTCTTTTTGTATCCACAGACTCTCTTCCAACGCCTCCAGGATCGTATCTCTTTCCGAATCATCCGCCGGCAGCACACACCCATTGCCTCCTTCCGGAAACGGAAAATTCTTCTCCTGAATTTTCGCGGTCTCCTCCAGAATCACCGCCCGCTCAATGCTGTTGGACAATTCCCGCATATTGCCCGGCCAGGAATAGGATTTGATCCACCTGAGCACCGACGGGGAAAAGCCGGTAATGTGTTTTTTGACGTTTCGGGATATTTTTTCCAGCAGATAAGCGCTGAGGGGCTCGATGCAGGCCCGCCGCTCGCGAAGGGGCGGCAGTTGCACCGACAGCACCTTGAGGCGATAGTAGAGGTCCTGGCGGAAGTGGCCCTCTTTCATGCAGGCTTCCAAATGCCGATTGGTGGCCGCGATGAACCGCACGTCGGTATAAATGGTCTTGGAACCCCCGACCCGCTCGAAGCATCGATCTTCCAGGACCCGCAGCAGTTTGGCCTGGAGCGATAGACTCATCTCGCCGATTTCGTCCAGGAAGACCGTCCCCCCTCTGGCCTGTTCGAACCGGCCGATGCGCTGTTTGTCCGCATCGGTGAAGGCGCCTTTTTCGTGGCCGAACAGTTCGCTCTCCAGCAGGGTCTCGGAAATGTTCGCGCAGTTGATGATGATAAAGGGCTTGTTGCGGCGCGGGCTGTTGAAGTGGATCGTCCCCGACAGGAAACTTTTTCCGGTGCCGGTCTCCCCCGTCATCAGGATCAGGGAATCCGTATTCGAAAATTTTCGGAGGTTCTCCATTACCGCCTTCATGGCCGGGCTCTCGGCGATGATGTCGTCGAATTTGTAGATGACATCCTGATTCCGCCGCAGGTAGTCCCGCTCATCCCGGAGACTTCGGGTCTCCAGGGCCTGCTGAATGACGTGCCGTATCTTGTCCCTGGAAAAGGGTTTGTGAATAAAATCGAATGCCCCTTCCTTGACGGCTTGAACGATGAAATCCGTCTTGGTGGAATTGCTCACGGCGACCACGGGCGTGTAGGGGTGCTCGGACGCGATCTGCTGCAACAGGTTGAATGGGTTTTTTCGCTCGACGGACAGGTCGAGGATGATCACATCGAAGCTTTGGGTCGTGAGCGCTTTTTGAAATTCCTTCCCGTTCGATGCGAGCACGAGGGCGCACATATCCTCCAGGGAATCCATAAAGCTCTGCCGATACCTTGCACCTGTTTCGTAAACGAGGGTATTGATCATCGCCGCCTTCCGAATCCAAGCAATCGGTTCAGGCCCTCAAGGGAACCTAAGGACCTGTATGTGGGTATCATTCAACCGATCTGAGGAAGGACGGAAAAAGGCGTGGGATAGCAAATGAGGGGGCCCGGGTTTACCGGCTCGGTTTCTTATGATGCGGCAACCGTTTGCCCGCCTCCCCGGTCTGCGCAATCCCCCTGGAAATCACCAGCTTCTCCCCCGCCTCGACGCCGTCGTTGTAGACATTGGGGTCCTGACGGACAGAGCCTCTCTGGATGGAGCGGATGCGCGGGTAGCGGTTGCGGAAATAGCGGTGCAGTTGGGGGTCGCCGCTGCGGATGAGGGCCCGGGTTGCGGGCGTTTCCTCTGCCAGGCGGTCCTGGGAGCCTTCGAGTTTGGCCCGGAACCCGTTGATGATCCCCACGGCGAAGTCGGTCTTCCGATGCTGGGTCAGTCCCTTGCCTTTGTTGTAGGCCGCCCATTGGGCGTCGATGTAATGGCGCACGAAGCCGTGGACGTAGCCGGCGATTTCGATGTTTTCAGGCGTCCCGCTGATCTCCAGGACCCGGCCCATCCTCTCCTTTTGCAGGACGTAGGCCGGGGTCCAGATGCCTTCCACAAAATAAAAGGTCTGGATCAGGCTGGACAGCGCGTACGCATCCCGTGTATGGCGCAGCGCCGGTTTGCCCAGGAAGATGCTGACGTAACGACGTTGCGCCTTCCGGGCGAAAAGATCGACGTTGTGGCGGGCGATGAGTTCGTGGGCCTTGACCATGGCGGCTTCGGCCTCGTGGGGATTGGCGCTTTCGGCCAGGGCCAGAAGCTTCTGAACCCGGCGCATGATGCGGTCTTCTTCGGACAGTTTCCGGCCGAAGACCTGTTCCCGGAAGGAGGGATATGCCCCCGAGGCCCGGGGATCGGCCCGCAGCAGATCGCAGGATTGCCGAAAGACCGGCCCGTGGGGCTCTTCCCGCCGCCCGCTTAGCAGGCGGTGGGCCAGCTGGTGGGCCATTTCGTGTTTCAGCACCTCGCGGACGCTGTCCCACGGATGGTTGAGCGCAAAAGAGCGGCTCAACCGGATTTCGTGTCGGGCCGACGACCATTCCCCCAGCTTGCGTTCCATGTCGCCAAGGCTGAAAAGGGGCTTTTTCATCAGACGGTGATGCTGATCGTCCAGGATGTTGAGGGCGGATTCCCACTCCAGGGAAAGGCCGTGGAGAATGCGGCGCTCCAATGATTCCCGGAGTCCGTTTGACCGTTTTGGCGTCGTCATGGGCTATGGCGATTCTGCAGGGGCGAAAAATTTTTCGCCCCTACAGTCTTACCGCATCATGGTCTCGCCCCGGACGCCCTCGTCCAGGATGATGATCTCCACCCGGCGGTTGCGTTGCCGGCCGCTTTCGGCGTCGTTGCCGGCCACGGGGTATGCCTCGCCGTAACCGGTGGAGATGATGCGTCCCGGGCTGACGCCCCGGTGGATCAGGGCCATCTTGACCGATTCGGCCCGTTGCTGGGAGAGCCGCTGGTTGTAGGCCTCGTTGCCCACGCTGTCGGTATGCCCTTCCACCAGCACGTTCCGGTTGGGGTTCTCCTGCAGAAACGCCACCAGGTTCTCCAGGGTGCGGAGAGCGCCGATTTTCAGCTCGGCGCTGCCGGTGTCGAACAGCACGTCGCCCAGGGTCAGAACGAGGCCCCGGTCCGTCCGCCTGGCCTGGAGGTCCGTCAGTTCCTTTTCCAGCCGCCGGGCCTCCGCTCTCGCCTGTTCGGCGTGCTGACGGGCCATCTCCGCCTCCTGTTTGAGCTGTTCGGCCCGTTCCTGGGCCAGGGCCACTTCCCGGATCCGGGCCTCGGCCTCCTGCCTCAACTTCAGTGCTTCCCGGCGGGCCTGGTCCACCTCTCCCTGACGCGCCTTCAGGAGCACCTGCCGATTTTCGCTGCTCAGGGATTCCATCCGCTCCTGGGCTTTTTTGGCGTCGGCTTCAGCCACGGCCAGCTCCACCTGCCGCTGGGCCAGGTAAGAAAGCCGTTCGATTTCAGCTTCGTCATCCGCATCTTCAGCCTCGTTGAGCATTTTCCGGGCTTCGTGCATCTCCACCGGGGCCTTGGACATCACCTCCGGATCCGCTTCCGCCTTCTGGTAGACGGACTGGGCTTTCTGAAACGCCGGGTTGGGCTTTTTAGCGCCGCATCCAAAGAGAAGGGTTCCGGCTGCAAACAACAAAACAATCCATATGATCTTGAATGATGCGATTTTATTCATGGCGCTGTCCTCTCCATTGCATGTGACGGTTCCGACGCCTTTCGGCGTCTATTGCTTCCGCTCGATTTCATCCCGGAGGGTGTCGACGCTCTCCGCCATCTCGTCCGAAAGCTTTTTGGCTTTCTCCGCCCGGGCCTTCGCTTCCGCCACCCGGGCGTCGGCCAATGCCTGGTCGGCCTTTTTGCGGGCCGCCTCGTTTTTGCCGTCGGCCATGGCCGCCTTGGCGTGCTGAAGATTTTCCTCCGCCAGCCGGAGTTCCAGGGGCGCATATTTGTCCGCCTCGTTCTGGCGGGCCCGCTGGATCATCATCTCCACATTGGAAATTTTTTCCGTCGGGGCAGGCGCGCCGGCGCAGGCTGCCAGCAACAAAACGCAACCGGCCATCATCGCCGCCAGGAAGTGAATAAAACGGTTCTGTCTTTTTTTCATGAAGGCCTTCCTCCTGAATATTTAATTATTCCGGTAACTTTAAAAAATGAAACTGATAACATTCTTATCACGGGGCCGGAAGAAGTGTCAACGTATTTCAGTCATCTCCCGAATCCCCGCCGTCGGAGGAAACCCCAGCGACATACGCCGCCCATTCCATGGGAAGCAGCTGTTTTTTCTTGCTATTGCACGCTTTGCAGGCGGCAACGACATTCCCCTTGACGCTCCGTCCGCCCCGGGACAGGGGGACGATATGATCCATGGTGAGATCCCTCGGGTCCGTCGGGCGGCGGCAGTAATAACACATCCCGCGGGCGCATCGGCGCTTCCACCATTGGGATTGCCGCAGATCCCTGGCTTTTGACCGTTCGCGTTTCAGGTCTTCTTCTTCCAGATGAAAAGAAAAGGAATCCATCATCTGCTTTTAACCTGCTGAACCCATCGCTCGATTTCCATCAGCAGAAGCGCATAATACCTCTCCGATCCTCCCAGACCCCGGCGCCCGAAAAAATAATTGATCTCAAGAAAAAGCGGGACATCCTTTTCGGAATCGAATAAAAAATCGAACCCGGCCAGGTTGATGCCGGTCCGGCGACAAAACCGCTGCGCCGCGACAACGGCCTGCTCCTGAAGGCGGGGATCGCTATCCGGATCGATCCGGGCCCCGGCCCTGACGCCGGCGCCGAATTTTTTCGACGCCGAACCGACCCGCCAATAAGATCGCAGGGTCGCGCCGATGACCGCCACCCGCAGGGTCCGGTCCCCGGGCGGCACAAAGGCTTGCAGGAGAAACCCCTTCTGGCCGGACTTTTCATACGCCTCGGCCCGGGCCGTCATCTCGGTCAGTCGTTCCGGACCGTCCACGAAAAAGACCGTCTCGCCTTCGCCGCCCCAGGCGAATTTAAAGACCAGGGGATAACCGACGCCCGAAGGTCCGGAGGCCCCAGTGCATCGCGTCCGGAACTCGGCGACCGAGGCGAAGATTTCAGTGGGCGGGTGGGCGGCGCCGGCGTCCCGGAACAGGCGGATC